>DASRMN010000278.1:0-6867 GCA_035647935.1 Clostridia bacterium
CTTTGGTTGTTATTTTCACTATTCTCACTCTTTTCTTTTTTCAGTTCTTTGATGGTGTTTTCTATGTTTTGTTTGGCTTTTCTACCCCCACGGCTTCCATATAACTTGGCACTGAAACAAGTTACTATCTGTATGCTATTAATTTACCGTCATTATCCCATCTTTGAAGGGTCCTTACATCCACCCCTAATATTTTGCTTGCTTTTGATATGCTGATCATTTCTTCCATATTTTTCACCTCTAATATCAGTATATCAAAATTTATACATACTATCTGTTAATTTTTATATGTTTGTCTAAAATTGTACAGATATTTAGCAGCTGCTGTTACCTCCAATATGAATTTACACTATCATAACAGGTGTATATACACTTGTCAATATAATTATTTTATCATATGAGAATGTGTCGCATTTTTAAAACACTTCATAACTAATTATATTCATATTCCCCCTTACTGCGGGGAATTATACAGCTGTTTTTTACTTGCCATTTTAGCAACTTCCCCTATTTTGGACATAATATATTCGTATCCCCCCACATCGTGAGGGATTGTGCAATCAGAGCAATCCTTTATACCTTTGTCTGTGTATTTAAAATTGCCTTCACATTTATCCCCCAGCACATAAAGAGGGCAAAAACAAAACAAACAATTAAACCTGCCAGGGTTATTTATTTTGTGACAGGGAAAAAATTCACATTTTTTATTCTGTACAAATTTATAGTTTTCGCCTTTATTTGTATTAACCAAAATATCACCTCACAATATAGCTACTATTTTACCCGATAAGGTGTTGTTCTGCAAATAATTTTATAAGTAGTCCCATAAAACAACCGTGGAATATTGTAATAATTTGTGAGAATTATGGCACTTATTACACATTTATCCCCATATTTCAAAGTCATTATGGTATAATAAACCATGTTGTCGAAAATTAACCATGATTGTAAATGTGTGGTACAACATTAACAACTGATTTCATTGAATCAGATCTTAAAATGGGGGGAAGAAAGTGAAGGAACGTTATTTAACGAAATCACGATTCAGGTTAGCCATGGAATGTCCTACTAAACTCTATTATACGGGGAAAAAAGAATATGCTAGTACCAAATCGAAAGATTCCTTCTCGAAGGCCTTAGCCGAAGAGGGTTTTCAGGTTGGGGAATTGGCGAAACATTATTATCCAAACGGGCACGAAATAGAATCTCTGGATTATCAGGAATCTCTTGACGAAACAAATAATTATCTGAAACAAGACAAGGTTATAATATATGAAGCGGCCATCCGATATAACAATTTTTTTATACGTTCAGACATTCTTATAAAGGAAGGCAATAATATCAAAATAATTGAAGCCAAGGCCAAATCTGTAGACCTTACCGGAAACATTTTTGTTGGGAAAAAGAGCGGCATCATAAATGAATGGAGATCCTATCTGTATGATATCGCTTTCCAAAAATATGTGGTTAGCAGGGCTTTCCCGGATTATAATATTTCAGCATATTTGATGTTAGCTAATAAAAATTGTTTATGTCCCACAGATGGATTGAATCAAAAGTTTAAGATTGCTAGAAGAGAGGATGGAAGACAATATGTAATTGTATCTTCAGGCCTTACCGAAGAAGATCTATCTGTACGTATATTAACTGATATCAATGTGGATGAAATATGTGAAGAGATTTATTCCGAAACTCACGAAATTGATAATAAAAGTTTTAACTTTTGTAATCTAGCAGAATTCTTTTCCGAAGAATATTTTAATGACAGACTAATAGGTCCCAAGATTACAAAAGCATGTAAGAAATGTGAATTTGTAGCCAGTCGCTCAGAATTGGAACAGGGACTCAAATCCGGTTTAAGGGAATGTTTTATAAATGTTTTAAATTGGACCGAGACGGATTTTGAAAGCGGCAGTATTTTTGATATTTGGAATCTTAGGAACATAGATAAGTTTATTGACCAAGGTTTAGTAAAATTAAACACAATCAATGAAAATCATATTAAGCCGAGTGGTGATAAGAATCCCGGTTTGTCTGGAAAAGAAAGACAGTGGATGCAAATTAAAAAATCTCAGAATAATGACTTGTCCTATTGGATTGACAAGAAGAATTTAAGTAAGGAAATGGAGAACTGGAAATTTCCCCTTCATTTTATTGATTTTGAAACAGCTGCCCCGGCTATCCCCTTTAATAAAAATAGATGCCCCTATGAAGGTATAGCTTTTCAATTTTCTCACCATATGGTCCACAGCAATGGAAGGGTTGAACACAAAGGCCAATATTTAAATGCTAAACCCGGAGTTTTTCCAAATTATGAATTCATAAGGGCCCTCAAAAAGGAATTGGAAAAGGATGATGGAACTATTTTTAGATATGCAAAGCATGAAAATACTTGTCTGAATCTTATTTATAAACAGTTACAAACCGATGAAGTTGCTATAGATGACAAGGATGAACTGTGTGAGTTCATTAAAACCATTACTGAATGCAAAACAGATGGGGGAACTGTTAGAGACACCAGAAATATGGTAGATATGCTGTATCTAGTAAAAAGGTATTATTATGATCCGGCTATGAAGGGCTCCAATTCTATAAAAGTAGTGCTACCCGCCATACTTAATGGCTCAAAGTTTTTACAAGATAAGTACTCTGTACCTATATATGGTGCGGATGATGGCATACCCAGTTTAAACTTTAAGGATTGGGTTTGGGTAAAATATGAAAATAATAGGGTAATCGATCCCTATATATTATTACCTGAGGTGTTTGCGGATCTGTCAGAAAAAGCTCCGGCCATTCCGGGAGACAAAAATAAACTAAATGACGGAGGGGCGGCAATGACTGCATATACCAGGTTGCAATCCGAAGATATGCCTGACTATGTGCGGAATGAAATACATAATGCTTTATTAAAATATTGTGAATTAGACACCCTGGCAATGGTTATGATTTATGAAGGTTGGATGGATATGCTTGGACAGTAATATTGGGTACTGCATCTAATATATTCGCGTTTTCATATAATATTTTCACATTCAAGGTTCAGGATATCGGTTTTCACATGCCTCGCCGCCTTTGTGTCACATTTGGCGCATTATGCCTGTAGCTGTTGCGCCTAGTTGTTTTTCCATAAGTAGTCTCCAGGCATTATAGGTATTATATTTTATTGGGAGGTCGGTTTCGGGTATATATACGGCATAGCAGTAAAACCTACCTTTTTGTTCTTCACTTCGTCTGTAGCTGCTAACTAGGCATATGGGATTTTGTTCCTGGGTATATGAGTCATGTCCATAAAAATTATTACAATCATTAAATTGGGATTTGCTACAAGGAAAAATAACTCCTGTTTCATTTGTATTGCATGCATCCATATCCCTGATACATTTATTATAATCTTCCCATAAATTATATGAACGCCCAGGCCTATTTTGGCCTCTCAACACAATACTGTTTTTCCTTTTCCCGTTAATAACGGCATCAAACCAATTTGGCTTAAATTTAGCATCTAGAACTATTTTCCTGTTGCCAATGTCCAGTATAAAATCAGGATAAGTCGAATTCCCCATTACTTTTACCAATGGTTGTTCTTGTATCTTATCCCTGGAGGTAACCTTTAACAACGCATTGCTGATACATCTCTCCCATAAATCAGGTATATAATATAAAATGCCTTGAACTTTTTCTCTCTCACGCCCGAACACAGATATGCCCCGATTTCGTAAAATCAACAATGAAATGTGTCTTAACTTTTCGTAACTACAATAATATGGATGGGCTATTGGTCTCAGGGATTTTGCAATAGTTCCCCTGACGTTGGTCCTGGGAAAAGAAGTTGCATTTTCCCGTATGTTAATTATTATTTTATTAAACCCCGAATCTTTTTTTATAATTTCCAGCACCCTTTTAGAAAAGCGGAATTTTAAATGTTTATATGCATGTAATATCAAATGATTCAGTGAATTATCACAGGTGTTCTCTCTATGGGAATAAGCTATTTTGCCATTATTTGTTCCTGTATTAAACTTAATATGATCGGAAAAATTAATAGTTCCCTTTGGACGATTATCGTTCTTTTCAAACACCTGATATGTTCGATATAGCCCTTGTTTGGCCGCTCGCTTTAAGTTTATTGCGAACACAGAAACTAACAAGAAATCAAATAAATCGTCATAGCCTAATTCAACACTCCAATCATGCAATAAATTATCACCTTGTGATAACATATAGGATAGGAAAAATGGTTTATCACCGTCAAAACGTGACTTTATGGTGATTTTTACATCATACAGTTTACCGTCATATTTTATATCTGCTACTTCCAATGCCCCAACAAAACCTTGAACATACCCAAAATCCCAATCAACCAAATTTTTATCAACACTTCCACCTCTTGAATTTATATTTACTATAAGCGGTTTTCGTCCGTCCGAATTATCAATACTCATCATGGCTCTTTCAGCCGTTTTGCATGCAAGAATTAATATGTTTTTTTCTCTTCCGCTAACGACTTTCCAGTTACCGTTAATATAAACCTTCGCATTATCAAAAGGAGTAAAATCAGACATTTGAAATTGCAGCAGCATATTGGCCATTTCCGGTTACCCCCTTAATCCCTAATGTCATCACTTTCTATTAGATAATCAACTAATTTTTTGTTTCCCTTAAATACATTCTCACAGGCCTTAATAAATTCATCAGCCATGAATGAACGGCAATATTCTTTTAATATAGGTTGAATTCTGAATTCCCATATTTCATCGCAATTGCCTTCCCTGAAATATGCCGGACCGATATTAAATGCTTCATTGAGCATAAATTGACCACCCCACTGAGCATCGCTGATAAGCTTGTTCAGATCAATTATTCTTTGAACCAATATGTCCCTTTCTGCAGGTGAATCATTATTTCTCATATCCTCCAGTTTATACCGCATTACTTCATTGGCTTTTATATCTATCCATTGAAATCTACGGCGTAGAGCAAAGTCGAATGCCTCCACGCTTCTGTCAATATCATTCATTGTTCCGATTATGCATATATTTTTGGGTATAAAAAATCCGTTAACAAAAACATCATTTTCCAACACATCCCACTTTTTCAATTTATCATTATAGATATATGTAGGTAAATTTTGATATTGCGTGTTAAATGAATGTTCGACTCCCCGATAGTCTTCTTCCAACCCAAACATTAATTCTCCAAATACTTTTCCTAAATCGGCCCTATTGATTTCATCTATTAAAAAATAATATAGTTTTTTGCTACCTTCTCCATCATCCCTAACATCGGAACCTTCACCTTTATTAAGATTTATTACTCTTCTACAGAATTTTTTAAATATTCCGTCCAATTTCACAAATTTCATTCCGCCAGTTCCATCATCCACAGGTCTTATGCCTTCTACAAAATCAGTATAATCATAGGAAGAATGGAATTGAATAAATTCATATTTTTTATCTTTCCCGTCAGGTGCCTGACCGATTACGTTTCCATGTTTTTCCGCATATCCTTTCGCATCATGCGTTTTGCCTGTCCCGGGAGCACCTGTTAATATTATTTGGTAATGTTTATGCCTTATCATTTTGTCGATTTCATCCATTACTACTATTGTTTTTACAGAATCACCGCTCATTGTCGTTGCCCCCTTATAATTTCTCAATTTATCAAACACGGTTTTTACACCTTGCCGTTGCTCCACATCTAATGTAAATGTATTATTTTCGAATTTATAGGTTAGGTTCATCAAATTACTTTCTAATTGCGCCAGCGTTAGACTCTTGCAATTACTGAACCAGTTATATGTATTTCTTAAATTTTCAATTATTTCTCTACCATTGGAAGACCTTTTTTGACCGGTGTTACCTCGGTGTCCTAAAAATACCGCCACGTTTTGTGTATTTGTATAATTATTACCTACCTTATCCCATATGCTGTAACAAACAAGATCCAGTGCTCCCGTTTTTCCCATAAATGATCGTCTTAAATTCTCGTCACCTGTCAAATATTTCTCTATTACATCCTCAATTTGGGAAATTTGTGTATTAAAATTCAGTCCCATAATAATCACCCGGCTTTCGTTTAATAAATATACCTATCATTAGGGGCCTCGCCTAACAAACCGCTCTCATGTGTTCCTGCGGATTGAAATAGCAAAGAACTAATCCCTTGGTTGGCTTTTTTGTTTGATATTCAATAGTGAAACAGGGTGTCCATCCTAATTTATACAACAGTCATTTTCCTCTCCTATTTACGCAAACAAGACAGAATAAACCTGCCAGTTTGCCCGTTTTGTTGACATCTATATTCTAGATTTTAGCATTATTTGTCTGAATTGGCAACTATGAAACAGTTTCCCATAATTATGCTCCTATGCATCCTCTGATTCTGATTTTCTTTTTGGATAAATTCGGTTGGTTATTTACAATTCCCCCGAATCAAGGAGGGGCCCTACTCATTAGGGTATTATTTTCATGCCATTCCCCTGGGATGCCCAAGGTATCCGATCAGGGCCCCCCGGATGGATTTATAAAGGAAATGGCAGGAAACATAAATAACCTGATTATAGGGATTGAGCAGATTAGAGGGGCATAGCTACCATCAGCAATGTTGCCGTGGACAAAAATCAGATTAGTCGAATTATTATTAAATTTGAAAAGGAGAATATAAAATAGGCAGCAAAAAATTTAAATAGTGTACATTATTATTTAAGGAAGAGACCAAACATGGATTCAGTGTTGGTTATTATTGATTTTAAAGTCAATAAAAAACAAATACATAACAGTATAATTGATATTAATATTTTGCAATACCAATTATAACAGGATAGGTGTACCATTAATGGTACACCTATCCTGTTATAATGAGTGC
>DASRMN010000279.1:0-4664 GCA_035647935.1 Clostridia bacterium
CATTTATTTATTGAGACAGGGAATAAAAAAATGCGGGTGATACCCGCATTTTTATTCCTCTTCATTTTCATCATGTTCATGATCATCGTTTGGATCAAACCCTTCTAATTCTTCATAAACCAGATTTCTTTCCTTGGCATAATTATATATCGCTGCCTTAACCGCTCGCTCCGCTAAAACAGAGCAATGCACCTTTGCAGGGGGAAGTCCGTCAAGAGCCTCCACAACAGCCTTATTAGTCAATTGAAGCGCTTCTCTCACAGTTTTACCTTTTATCATTTCTGTAGCCATACTCGATGTAGCTATAGCAGAACCGCATCCGAAGGTTTTAAATTTTACATCTGTGATAACATCATTCTTATCTATTTTTAAATACATTTTCATAATGTCTCCACAACTTGGGTTTCCCACTTGGCCCACTGCTTCCGCGTCTTCTATTTCCCCAACATTCCTCGGGTTCATGAAATGATCCATTACTTTTTCGTTGTACATTGCTTATTTCCCCCTTACTTTTTCGTATAACGGCGACATTTGTCTCAACCTGTCCACAATCGGTTGCAATTTTTCTATAACATAAGTTATTTCATCCTCCGTAGTAAAATCACCTATTGTCAGTCTCAATGATCCATGTGCCGTTTCATGAGCTAACCCGATTGCAATTAGGACATGTGAGGATGTTAAGGATCCTGATGTACAAGCCGAACCGCTCGATGCAGCAATGCCTTCTATATCTAAACTCAATAAAAGCGACTCACCCTCTATGAATTCAAAAGAAATATTTACGTTTCCGGGTAGTCTTTTTATGGGGTGCCCATTTAGTTTCGTATAAGGTATTTTTGTCATAACCCCGTTAATTAACTTGTCTCTTAGCCTAGTCAGTCTATCAATATGTTCTTCTATATTTTCATATGCCATTTCTGCCGCTTTTCCAAGCCCTACAATCCCCGGCATGTTTTCAGTACCTGCTCTTCTCTTTTTTTCCTGAGCGCCTCCATGTATCAATTGATGGATTTTTGTACCCTTTTTTATATATAATGCACCTACACCCTTGGGTCCATATATTTTATGAGCAGAAATAGACAATAAATCTACGTCTAGGTCTTTCACATCAATTATTTCATTTCCGTAGGCCTGTACCGCATCGGTATGGAATATAATTTCTTTTTTCTTTGCTATTTGTGCTAGTTCCTTAATTGGCTGTATTGTACCTATTTCATTATTGGCATACATAATACTGACCAGAATGGTATCATCCCTGATAGCACCCTTTAAATCATCCGTACTGACCAAACCATATTTATCAACATCCAAATAGGTTATCTCAAAGCCTCTCTTTTTTAAGTATTCACATGTATTTAATACCGCATGATGCTCAATTTTAGAAGTTATAATATGATTGCCTCTATCTCTGTTTGCAAATGCAGCTCCTTTTATGGCCCAGTTGTCGGATTCAGATCCTCCACCTGTAAAAAAAATCTCTTCGGATTTGGAATTTAATGTCCTCGCAACCCTATCTCTGGCAATATCAAGTGCATCCCTGCTTTGTCTGCCTATACTATAAATACTTGATGGATTACCAAAATTAATACTAAAAAATGGCAACATCTCTTCAAGTACCTCTTTTTTCACGGGTGTAGTCGCGGCATAATCAAAATAAAATTGTGTACACATCTAATCCTCTCCCTACAGTATATATTTGTATATCAAAGGTACATAAACCAAAAAGTTAAGCCTTTTTTTTGTGATCGTTTAACATATCTTGCAAAGTAATGGAATCAATAACACCACTAATACTTATTTGAATTTTTTCCCATACCATTTTGGTTATGCAATGGTCGGCGTTGTCACACAACATGGGCTTATTTTCCAAAACACAATCAGAAGGACCCAAAGGGCCTTCCAAAACCCTGATAATATCCCCTACCGTTATTTCAGACGGTTTATGTGCCAGCATGTAACCGCCCTGTGCTCCCCTTACGCTTTTTACCAGCCCTGTTTTTCTGAGTTCAGCAATCAGTTGTTCTAAATAATGATCGGAAATTTGTTGCCTTTCGGCAATACTCCTGAGAGGAATAGGCCCTTTTCCATCATGTACCGCCAAATCAAACATAGCCTTTAAACCGTATCTTCCTCTGGTAGAAAGTTTCATTCTTTCCCTCCTTTAATTCCAAGTGAAATGATAGGGATTCCCTGATAATTATAGTATACCCTACTATTTTTGTCAACATTAATTAATTATTTAGTATCAACCGAAATCCTTCATGGGTACCGTTAATGTTATCCGTTTTAAGACAGTATCAACATGAAACATTCACAGCAATAACATACGGTTTTCTATGTAACCCTTTATAAACAAAAAAATAATAATGCATTATATTTATTCATGTATGCACTATTATTTTCATCAATGTGTTCACTATTATTTTTATCAATTGTGAACCATTATTTTTTCTATATACCATACCCATATAATATATTATTTAGAGATAACCTCTCTGTTTTTATAATGCCCACATTCGGGACATACCCTATGAGGCAACTTTGGTTCGTGGCACTGTGGACATTCTACAAAGCCCGGAGCGGTATATTTCGAATTGGAAGCCCTTCTCATATTCCTTTTAGATTTTCCCGTTTTACGTTTTGGTACTGCCATGTCAACACCTCCTTATCCATGTTATAAAAGCTCTTTAAGTTTGGCCAACCTGGGATCTATATCGTCATCATGAAATTTTACATGGTCACAATCACATGAACCGTTTTCCAATCTTTTGCCGCATCTTGGACAGAGACCCTGACATGCTTCATTGCACACGAGTTTAATAGGAATGTTCATTATAATATGTTCCTTTATCAATTTCTCCAAATCAACCATGTTATCTTTATAATAAATTATGTCGTCATCTACCCGGTCATCTTCATGTTCAAACAAATTTTCATGAATAATTTCCGCATTAATGCTCGAATTAAAATGATAAACAAACGGCTCGAGACATCTGTTGCAATTTGCTTGCATATCTGTTGTTATTTCTAAGGTTATATATAGCCTATAATCAATTACATGTAGTTTGCCTTTAACATCGACAGGCGATATTATATATATCTTATCACCATAAAAATCGACAACATCAAAATCAAGGGCAAAATCTAGATTCAAGGTATTCCGGTCCCCTTTTCTTATGCTATCGATATCAAGTTTCATAACTATCACCTCGAGTAAATTGCTAAGATAAATTATATAAATGATTTTTTTATTTGTCAAGTGCTTTATTCCGGCCAAACATGGGCAAACATGGGGACTGTTCTCTGTTTGGCCTTTATACCCCGTATTTTTTACAAAAATATTAAAAGGTAGGCACGCCTACCTCTTAGTATTTACATATTTATTGAAATTTATTGCTTTTCTACTATTTCTTTAGTATCCCTTGCGATGGCAAGTTCCTCGTTTGTAGGCACCACCATTACTGTAACCTTGGAATCATCTGAGGATATTACTGCTTCTTTTCCTCTTGTGTTATTTTTTTCATCGTCAATCTTTATACCTAAGAATTCCAAACCGCTACAAGACTCTTTACGGGTGTCTATAGAATTTTCCCCTACGCCGGCTGTAAATACTATGACATCCAAACCACCCATCATAGCAGCATAAACAGCTATATACCTTTTAATTCTTCGGTTATATAGATCTAATGCTAATCGCGCTCTATAATTGCCTTCCTCAGCAGCCCCAAGTATATCTCTTAGGTCATTACTTATTCCCGATACTCCAAGGAGTCCGGATTTTTTATTCATCAAATTATCAATTTCTTGGTATGATAGATCTTCCCTCTGTCCCACAAATGGAACGATAGCAGGATCTATATCTCCGCATCTTGTACCCATCACTAAACCCTCTAACGGAGTGAGTCCCATACTTGTATCTACGGACTTACCTCCATCTACGGCAGTTATACTGGCACCATTTCCTATATGACAAGTAATAATTTTTAGGTCTTCAATCGGTTTTCCGAATATTTCAGCTGCTCTACGCGCTACATACATATGAGATGTGCCATGGAATCCATATCTCCTAACACCGTGTTTTTCATATAATTCATAAGGTAGTGCGTATATATACGCTTCCGGAGGCATTGTTTGATGAAATGCCGTATCGAACACCGCTACCATCGGCACATCCGGCAATAATTCTTTAGAGGCAAATATCCCTAAAAGATTTGGAGGATTATGTAGCGGCGCAAGATTAGAACATCTTTCTACCTCACTTATTACCTTATCTGTTATAAGTATGGAACTTGTAAATTCCTCACCGCCGTGAACAACACGATGGCCTGTTGCCGATATTTCATCCAATGATTTAATTACTCCATATTCGGGATTAACCAACGCATCCATTACAAATCCGAGTGTTACCTTATGATCCTTCAGGTCTTCCCTTATAACAACTTCTTCTTTACCAATTGTTTCGTGGGTTAAGAATGAATCATCAATTCCTATTCTTTCAGCCAAACCTATCGCAAGAAGTTCTTCATTTTGCATGTCAATAAGTTGATATTTTAATGATGAACTTCCGCAATTAATTACTAAAACCTTCATACTAAAACCTCCTTAATATTTATACTACTACTACCCTTCCTATATTATTGTTAATCATAATATTACTACTAATC
>DASRMN010000280.1:0-4194 GCA_035647935.1 Clostridia bacterium
TTTGTCGGTTTACCGAAAAATTATATAAGAATAGCGGTTAAAAACAGTGAAAATAACAAAAAACTAATTCAGGTTTTTAGAGAATTGAACTATCGAACGGGGCATAAGGGTGTTTAGGATATTGTTACGTAAAAACGGAAAGTAATTATTCAACCGGATCGGGAGGGAACTATATGAAAAAAGGAATAACAAAAGAAAAATATAATATGAAGACTCTTATGATTACGGCGGCAAGCAGTAATTCCGGAAAAACCTTGGTCACTATGGGGATCATAAGGGCATTAAAAAATAGAAATATCGATGTATCCCCCTTTAAATCAGGTCCGGATTTTATAGACGGAAAATATATATCCGCAGCTTCGGGGAAAAATGCAGGCAATTTGGACATGCATTTAATGGGCAAAAAAGGGATTAAGGAAGCCCTTTATATGAATCCGGGTGAATTAGCAATAGTAGAAGGTGCCATGGGATATTTCGACGGAATATATAACACCTATGAAAATTCTTCATTTCATATATCCGAGGAATTGGATATCCCCGCAATTCTGGTTTACTGTCCCGAAGGCGAAATGTTTTCGGCTATACCCAAGATAAAGGGCATGGTAGACTTTTCAAAGGGGAGAGTAAAAGGGATTATCCTCAATAAGACAGATGAGTACATATACAAATTGTTAAAAGAAAAAATTGAAGAACATATAGGCATCGAAATTTTAGGGTATTTACCTGATGATGACAGCTTATTTATTGATAGCAGACATCTGGGGCTGGTTTGGCCCGACAAGAATTCTTGTCTGACAGATTTGCTCGGGAGAGCGGCAGATTTAACCGAAAAAAATATTGATTTAGACAGAATTATTGATACAGGAAAAGAAATTGGCATTGAAAAATTTGAATACCCCCCAAAAAGGGACATAAAGGTTGCAATTGCTTATGATGAAGCCTTTAATTTTTATTATGAAGAAAACATAAGGTTGCTGGATAAAATCTGCGAAATAGAATATTTTTCACCTATAAAAGATAAAAAAGTTCCGGAATCGGATTTGATATATATAGGTGGAGGATACCCCGAATTACATAAAAAACAATTATCTGATAACCATAGTATGAAAAATTCAATTAAAAATCATGTGGACAATAATAAGCATCTATTTGCCGAAGGCGGGGGACTTATGTATCTGTCCGAAAAACTGGAAGGTTATCCTATGTGCTCAATATTAGAAGGAGAAACGTTTATGACAGATAAATTACAAAATTTTGGTTACACAAATATGGAATTATTGGAAAACACTATATTAGGCACAAAAGGCAGTACCATAACCGGGAAGGAATTCCACCGTTCCGTATTGGAAACGGATATGGAGGGGGTATTTAATATAACCAAACCCAAGTCTAAAAAAAGTAGAAAATCAGGTTATAGATATAAAAATACCCTGTGCATGTACCAGCATATTAATTTCTTGGGAAACATGAAAACCCTGGATTACTTGCTGGGGAGCATCGAATTGCATAAAAGGGGTGTTTAAACTGAATTTGTTGGAAGAGACTTTAAAATCAATATCCTCCCTTGATGCGGAAGCTATGAAACTTGCAAGGGATAAATGGGATAGCCTTGTAAAACCTATCGGAAGCTTGGGACAGCTGGAAGAGATGACTATTAAACTATCCGGAATTACAGGCAGTGTAGACAATGAGCTGAATAAAAAGGCAATAGTTGTTATGTGCAGTGATAATGGTGTGGTGGAAGAAGGGGTAAGTTCCGCACCCCAAGAGTTTACAATGCTTTTAGCAGAAAGTATGGCAAGAAAAATAACCGGGGTAGCAACTTTGGCCGAATTCGTCAATGCGGATATTATAACGGTAGATATAGGCTTAAAAGAAAAAACAGACAACATGAATATAATAAATAAAAAAATTGCAAGGGGAACAAATAATTTTACAAAGACCCGAGCAATGTCCTACGAAGATGCGGTGAAATCTATAGAAATCGGTATTGAAATAGGGGATATGTTATTTAAAAACAATTATGACATAATCGGTGCAGGTGAGCTGGGTATCGGAAACACTACCACATCCGCCGCTATACTCAGTGTTTTGGGTGAGTTGGATGTTGAAATTACCTGCGGCAAGGGTGCGGGGTTGACAGATGAGCAGCATGAAAACAAGAAGGAAGTTATACTGAAGGGAATAGAGGTAAACAAACCGGACAAGGAGGATCCTATAGATGTTTTATCCAAGGTGGGAGGATTCGATATAGGCGGTATGTGCGGTTTGTTTTTGTCTGCGGCAAAGAACAGAAAACCCATAGTAATGGACGGCTTTATTTCATCCGCTGCTGCGCTTTGTGCAATCAAATTGAATTCGCCGGTAAAGGAATATATTATTCCGTCACATTTATCTCACGAACCCGGAGCACAGGCTATGATGGAAGTATTGGGGTTCAAACCTATGTTAAATATGGAAATGAGACTCGGCGAAGGTTCCGGGTGCCCCTTGGCTTTTCAAATTCTGGATATAGGGTTACATACATTGAAAAACATGGGGACATTTGAAGAAGCCTCTATTAAAGGAGAAGTTTTAGTTAATATCAGAGAAAAATAAAAACAGGTGATAAGATGATTATGTTGATAACCGGTGGAGCGAAAAGTGGGAAAAGCAGTTTTGGTGAAGCCCTGTATAAAGATAATTTAGATGTAGTTTATATAGCTACATCCGGGAATTCTGACCGGGAGATGGAAGAAAAAATAAAGGCCCACAGAGCCAATAGGCCGAAGGAATGGAGGACGTATGAAGGGAATTATAAACTGTATAACTCGATTGGGAAGGAGAAGAACTATATTTTAGATTGTATTACTGTTTTGGCATCCAACATAATGTTTGATTTAAGCAGGGATGCGGAATATATCAGTTTTAATCTGCAAAAAGAAATTGTGCATACGGTTCTAAATGAGATTAGAGATTTGATAAATGTGATAAGAGAAAGGGGATACAATCTGGTATTGATAACAAATGAAGTTGGAAGCTCCATAGTACCCGAACATCACATTTCAAGGGTATTCAGGGATATACAAGGAAAGATAAATCAGGAAGTGGCAACATTGTCGGATGAGGTTTATCTAGTATGCTGCGGAATACCGGTGAAGATAAAATGATTAAAGGATTTATATTGTCTTTACAGTTTTTAACCGGGCTGCCGATCAATTATTCGATTGGGTTTAACGATACAAACATTAGGAACAGTATATTCTTTTTTCCTTTAGTCGGTGCCATAATTGGTGGAATCGGTGGTTCCGTGTATTTGCTGATATCCCCCTTAAATATTGAAATCGCAACGATTTTAACATTGCTTGTTTTAATCATTCTAACGGGAGGATTGCATATAGACGGCCTTTCGGATACATTCGACGGGTTTTTATCTAATAGAGACAAGGAAAACACTTTGGAGATAATGAAAGATAGTAGAGTGGGTGCATATGGGGTATTAAGTATTGTACTTTTATTGCTTTTTAAATATATATTAATGAAAAACATAAAACCCCTGCCCATGGCATTGATTTTGTCATTATCTAATAGCAGGCTTACGGCCGGTTATGTTATATCCTACAAAAAAACCGCAAAATCCCAAGGGTTGGGGGATTTATTCAGCAAAAGCAATCCGAGGAAACGAATGATGGTCAGCGGCGGTATATATCTGATTATTTTACTGATCTTAAGTAAAATATATATATTGCCCCTAATAGCTTCCTTTGTATCAGGGGAGATACTTTCCCATATAGCATATAAAAAAATAAACGGATTAACAGGGGATGTCTATGGTGCCATAATTGAGATAAGCGAATGTATATCCCTGTTAACATATTGGGGGATACTCCTATGGATATAATAATGATAAGGCACGGAAAAACTGAAGATAATACTACAAGAACCTTCAGCAGAGATGATACCGTTTTGTCAAAACAGGGAAGAGAACAGGTCGAAAGAACAAAGGAGCTGTTAAAGTCATACAGATTTAAAAACGTATATTACAGTCCTCTGGCTAGAGCCGAGGAAACCTTGGATATTCTTGAATTGCAGGGCATATCTGATTCAAGAATTAAAGAAATGAATTTCGGTATATTCACGGGGCATACTTACAATCAATTATTGGGGAAATACCTGAAGGAAATCCGGTTGTGGACCGATAACACGAATACATAC
>DASRMN010000281.1:0-3924 GCA_035647935.1 Clostridia bacterium
CTCAACATACTAATAATGACTATTAAACCATGGCTCAACAGCTGTTTCAGAATATCATCCTGAAACGGACAGGATATCTTTGCTCCGTGAAGGGGCTCAGTTTTAAACAATGGCTTAACAATTGTTTTAAAATGTCATCCTGAAATGGGCGGGGTATCTTTGTTTCGTGAAAGAACCCGGTTTGAAACAACGGCTTACTAATTGTTCTAAAATGTCATCTTGAAACGGGCAGAATGAGTTTGACCCGTGAAGGATCTCGATTTTTAACAATGGTTTAGCAGTCATTCAGCAATCGTTTACGAGGGAGGATATCAATATGCAAAAATATAAAAATATAAATTTGATTTTGACGGTTATTTTACTTATGGTTTCATTGGCAGCATGTCAAACAGCTAAACGCCCGAGGGACAAAGAGGCACCTCAAAAAGTAGAGCAGGAAGTTAAAAAACCCACTATACCGAAAGCTATTAGTCAGGGAGAAGGAAAGGAGCCCATGCTCAAGGTCTATCTCACAGACGCTAAAAGAGTGGATGAAATGAAATTTGAGGACTATGTTGTCGGTGTATTGGCGGGAGAGATGAATAATGATTTTCCCGAGGAAGCCTTGGCGGCTCAAGCCATATTGGCGCGTACCTTTGTAATGGAATTTGTTACGGAAAAGGGGAACTCCAAATATGAGGGTGCACATATTTCTACGGATATAGAGGAAGCCCAGGCATGGGATGCAAATAAAATTAACGACAGGGTGATAGATGCTGTTGCAAAAACCAGAGGACAGGTGCTGTTATGCGATGGAGAATATGTTAAGGCATGGTTTCATGCACATGCCGGGGGGCAGACCGCTACGGCCAAAGAGGGGCTGGGTTACGAAAAGTCGGAACCTCCATATATTCAGGTCGTAGAATCCCCGGATTCTTCAGAAGCCCCTTCAGAAGATGCAAACTGGACGGCTACCTTCAGCAAAGCGGAAATAAAAGAGGCTATGCAGAAGGTAGGGCAAAATATTGAAAACTTTAACAGCATTGAAATATCAAATAAAGGCCCTTCCGGCAGGGCTACGGAATTAAAAATAGGGGATAAAACGGTAAATGCACCTTCTTTTAGAATAGCATTGGACAGCACTAAGATGAAATCCACTATGTTAGAATCCATAGTTGTAGAAGGCGATAAAGTGACTATGAAAGGCAAGGGTTACGGTCACGGGGTAGGAATGAGCCAGTGGGGAGCCAACCAAATGGCTGCCGAAGGTAAAAAGGCAAAGGATATAATCAATCATTATTTTAAAAATGTGGAAATAGTCAAATTGTGGGATTAGCATAAAATAGAACCTATAAAAACCATAGGGATAGATTTTGGGAAATTATGATGAGAAGACAATAGGGACATGTCGAGGAGAAAACAATGAGAGTAGGTCGATGAGGAAACAATAGGGACATATCGAGGAGAAAACAATGGGGTCAGGTTCCGTGGTCAGTTTTTTTGACCATGGAACCTGACCCCGTGGTTTTTCTTTTAAACCTAGGATTAGGGCACCCACCCTCGTGGTTTCTCATCTGAGTCCAAGACCAGTGAACCTGACCCCATGGTTTTTATGATTTTTAAGGATATGCCATAAGACCGTACCCGCGAAAAGTCCAAATAACAGTTCTAACAACCTTTTTTCTCACATAATTAATAGTAATATTGATCAATGTCAGGAAGGGTGGGTACTTTGGAAGAAAAAAGGGTAGACGGGCATCGCAATCATAGTATAATATTAGAAAATAGAGAAAAACTCAATGTTTCAGGTGTAGAACATGTCAATAGCTTCAATAGCGAAACAATAATATTGGAAACAGTGGCAGGGATATTGACAATTAAAGGCGGTGAATTGGATGTAAACAAGCTTAATATAGAAGATGGCAATATATCGATTAGGGGAACCATATATTCTCTTAACTACAGTGATAGACACGGCATGGGAGAAAGAGGAACCGGATTTTTAGGAAAAATGTTTAAATAGGGCGAACACAAGGGCGAACACACGGGTTCGCCCCTACAACAGATTGCTAAGTCAAGATAGTAGGGGCAGACCCGTGATATTCAGTTTCCAAGTAGGGGCAGACCTGTGTGTCTGCCCGGGTATAAAGTAGAGGCAGACCCATGTGTCCGCCCTTTTTATTTTTGTCACCTGACAAGTTATAATCACATAATATATATATAGAATTTAAAATAATCTTGTTCGAGGTGATTAATTTGAATATATATTCAATATCCCAAGAAACTTACATATTATTTATTACCATCTGCGGGGGAATATTAATAGGATTTATGTATGATTTATACCGTATATTCAGGGGGCTCTTTAATCCTAAAAAAATAGCAACTATGATACAAGATCTGATATTTTGGGTTTTCATTTTTATAGTTGCCTTTTATGTGCTTGTATTCAGCAATGAAGGGGCTGTGCGATATTATAATTTTTTGGGGTTCATAATAGGGGCGAGTTTCTATCGATTTTCATTGAGCGCATCAGTGATAAAAGGCATGCTATTTCTGCTCAAGTCCATAAAAAATTTTATTTTAGATGTATGTAGATTGATAAAATACCCTTTCAGTGTCACATTATGTTTAATTACAGGTCCTTATAATTGTTGCAAAAAACAATTAAAACCTTTATACTATAGAGCAAGGAGAATAGGCAGCCTGCCTAAAAACATTATCAAAGACACCGGCAAGACAATTGGGACATACTTTAATAAAAAATAGGGGTGCATTTACATGAGAAAACCTAAGAGAAGAGATTATGGAAAACTGATAATTAAGATAATATTTATCTTGTCCGTGTTTTATGTTTTATTTACTTTTTACGATCAATACAAAGAGATGAGGTATTTAAAAACCCGTGAAGAAAACCTGGCGGAGGACATAAATAAGGTAGAAAACGATATTCAATCATTAAAGAATAAAATTGAAAACAGCAATACGGACGAGCATATAGAAAAAATTGCACGGGAAAATTTAAAGATGGTAAAGGAGGATGAATTAATTTTTATCGATCTGAAAAAAGATGACCACAATTAGAAATGTTTATGGCATGCCCCATAAAATTATATACTTTTTAGCAGTTTTATGGTATAATGATATTCAAATATACACATATTTCGAAGGAGGATTTAAAATTTATGCCGGTACAGGTGGGAGCGATAGTAGAGGGTATAGTTTCAGGTATCACAAATTTTGGCGCTTTTGTCGATATAGAAAAGGGCAAAACGGGACTGGTTCATATTTCCGAGGTAGCGGACGAATACGTAAAAAACATCCATGATTATTTGAAAAACAAGCAGAAAGTAAAAGTAAAAATCTTATCCATTGAACCCAATGGCAAAATCAGTTTATCCATCAAGCAAGCAGCTTTGCCAAAGAAAAGAAGTGTGAGACCCGCAGAGGTGGAATGGAGTGATCCTGCGGGAAGACAATCTGAAATGTCCTTCGAGGATCAAATAAGCCAATTTTTAAAAGACAGTGAAGAAAAAATGGCAGAAATCAAATTGAGGAATAAGGATAGTAGACGGGGTAATGGTTATGGCAACAGAAGATAGAATATTGGGCAAATTCGGCTAGGGGGGACCCTAGCTTTATTAATTGAGAGGCGAAGAAGTAGGAAATGGGAAATGAGAGGTGTGAAGTGAGAAGTGGGAAGTGAGAAGCGAGAAATGAGAAATGGGAAGTGGAAAGTGAGAAGCGGGAAATGAGAGGCGGGAAGTGGGAAAAAACCTGATAAACCTGGAAAAGCCGGCGGGGACTGTCCAACCGGTCAGTCTTTTTGACCGGGGGGACTGTCCCCACGGGTTTTCCTCACGGATTTTAAAAGGAGGAAAAAAACCGATGAAAAAATATGCTGCTATAGATATAGGTACAAATTCAATGAGATTGCTATTAGCC
>DASRMN010000282.1:0-3644 GCA_035647935.1 Clostridia bacterium
AGATTCATTGATACACCAACTTTCCTAATTTAAAGCTAATATTCCCACCAAACATAAAATGACGGTGACCACCCAAAATACAACTACAATTTTAGTTTCTGCCCATCCGCTGAGCTCGTAATGATGATGGAGGGGACTCATTTTAAATATACGTTTTTTAGTTAACTTATATGAAATCACCTGTAAAATAACCGACACGGATTCCACAAAGTAAATCCCTCCGACTATGGGTATGATCAAAGAAACATTCATAAGTACAGCAACTACTGAAATTGCTCCGCCTAATGATAGGGATCCGGTATCGCCCATGAACACCTGTGCCGGATGGGAATTATACCTCAAAAACCCCAAACATGCTCCTGCCACCGCAGCCGAGAAAACAGCCAAACTGATATATCCCCAGTTCATAGCCAATAACGCAAAAAAAGCAGCAATGATAAGGGTTACCCCGGAGGCTAAACCATCAAGGCCATCGGTCAGATTTACACTGTTTACAGTGGCTACCACAACAAATGCCACAAAGGGTACATATAAAATTCCCAGGTCAAGATACTGGGGTATATTGATAGACCCAATAGAAATACTGCCCTGTACAAAGGGTACTATCACCTTGGTTCCCATAACAGAAACATTAGACTGATATGATGCTAAAAAAACTGCCACAATCGTTTGTAAGCCTAATTTTTGATATGCTCTCAATCCTAAGGATCTCTTTAATACCACCTTTATAAAATCATCAATAAATCCAATCAGTCCAAAGATCAAGGTAGCCCCTAATGCGACTATCAGATCTCTATTGATCAACCCGGAAGTAAGGGAAGTGATTGTTATTGATATAATCAATATGATACCCCCGATGGTAGGTGTTCCGGTTTTTTGCAAATGGCTTTTAGGTCCGTCCTCCCTTATAGTTTGACCTACTTTAAGTCTTTTTAAAAAAGGAATTATCAATGGCCCTAAAATCAATGTGATAAAAAAACCTATGATAATTGTATATATTATCTGCCTACTTTCCAATGTCATTTAATTAGCTCCCCCTCTTGTAAAAAACTTACGATTTCCTCCATAACCATGCCCCTAGAACCCTTTATCAAAACAGCATCATTCTCCCCCACCTTCTGCCTCAATATATCAATGGCATCCTCATTAGTAGAAACCGCAAGTATATTCTCTTTTTTAAATCCTTTTTTTTCAGCCTCCGAAGATATCCAATATGCCATCTCTCCTACGGTGATCAGTAAATCAATTTTTTTATCAGCCAAGTACTCTCCTACTTCTCTGTGGCCCCTTTCGGCGAAATTACCCAATTCAAACATATTACCCAATACTGCAATTTTCCTGCCGGCTCCTATACTTTCCAAGACATCTATGGCAGCTTTCATAGAGTCGGGGCTGGCATTATATGTATCATCGATAATTTTTATGTTATTCTTATTCATTACCTCTAATCTCATTTCGGATACCTCAAAATTGTTTAATCCATTTTGTATTTCCTCCGGGGTCATGCCATACCTGGTAGCGATCCATATTGCCGCTAATCCACTATATATATTATGCAGACCAAGCTGTTTTATTTTAAACTGCACAGGTTTACCTCCCATATCCATGGTAAAACTGCTCCCCCCTGCTCCTAAATTTTTAACATCTATGGGGTGAAAGTCATTGTGGGGAGATAAGCCATAAAAAATAATATTATAGCCCTTGTCTTTTCTGTCTATACTTTTTAGATATTCATCATCTCCATTGACTAATAGATAATCCCCCTCTTTTAAATTAGCCGTGATCTCCATCTTTGCTTTCATAATATTTTCTTTACTACCAAAATATTTAATGTGAGAAACCCCTATATTTGTTATTACAGCAATATCAGGATATACAACATTTACTAAATTTAATATTTCCCCATAAGAGGACATGCCCATTTCCAATACGGAAATGTCATGATAAGGCTCTAAATTAAATAATGTAATGGGTAACCCGATTTCATTATTGAGATTACCGATGTTTTTATGCACATTATATTTTCCGGATAAAACACCTGCTATCAGATCCTTAGCAGTTGTCTTTCCCACGCTTCCCGTAACGCCTATAAATGGAATATCAAACAAGCTTTTATAATAATGAGCTATTTGGGTTAGCGCCTTTAAAGTATCCTTCACTTGTATAATATTTACTCCATCCGCATTAATTATGTTTTCCATCCTATCCTCTTGCACTAATATAGCACTAGCCCCTTTTTTTATGGCCTCCCCGATAAATATATGGCCATCAAAATTTTCACCTATTAAAGGGACAAAAAGGTTACCCTTTTTAATAGTACGGGTATCGGTGGATATTTCATTAACTGTCTCCATATTGCCCCTATTGATTATAATCCCATCACATGCTTTTACAATGGAAACTATATTCTGTTCAATCATATCGGCCTTTCCTCCCCGGCTACCTGTAATGCTATTTTGTAATCATCAAAAGGTAGTATTCTATTGCCTATAATTTGTGTCGTTTCATGACCCTTGCCTGCAATAATAATTATATCATTATCGGCAGCCATTTTGATAGCATATTGTATAGCAGATTTTCTGTCTTCAATCATATTATATTTATCGGTTACCTTTGCTACACCTTTTTCTATCATCTTCATTATACTCAACGGTTCCTCCGTCCTTGGATTATCAGAAGTCACGATAGTGTAATCGCTAAATCTACCGGATATTTCACCCATTATAGCCCTTTTATTTTTATCCCTGTCCCCGCCGCAACCGAAAACCGTTATTATTCGATTTTTTGCAAACATTTTGGCCGATCTAAGCACATTTTCAAGTGCATCCGGCGTATGAGCATAATCAACTATTATTACAAAATCCTCTATTTCTTTGATAACCTCAAAACGCCCGGGTATACTTTCCATATTATTTAATGCCCTGCCTATTTTGCCTATATCTATACCCGAACAATAACAGACTGCTGCCGCTGCCAGCACATTATAGACAGTAAACATACCCGGTATTTTAATATCAACATATACCGTGCCCTTTGGCATGTTAATATTAAAACGCACTCCTTTAATGTCCATATCTATATCGGTAGCATATATATCCGCTTTTTCTTTGACACCAAATGTCAACAAAGGTGTTTCAATATCTTTAATCTGTTCCATTATAATCCTTCCATGAAAATCATCAATATTAATAATATTATATAAAGTTGTTTTATAAAACAACTTTTTCTTTGCATCTCTATAGTTTTCCATATTAATATGAAAATCCAAGTGTTCCGGACTTAAATTAGTAAATAAACCAATACTGTATGTACAATCATCTACCCTTCCTAATTCTAAAGCATGGGAAGAAACCTCCATAACACATGTATCTATGGAGTGCTGTAACATTTGCGAAAAAATCCTTTGCAAATCCAAGGATTCCGGCGTGGTTCGTATGGCCTCAATTTTTATATCCCCAATCCAGTTGGAGATTGTGCCGATAAGGCCAATTTTTTTGCCGCAAAATTCAAAAATATTTTTTACCATGTATGTGATTGAAGTCTTTCCATTTGTTCCTGTTATACCTATTAAACGCAAATTTTTTGTAGGTTCATTATAAAAATAGTTTGTAATTGAGGACATTGTTCTTCTTGCATTTTCAACC
>DASRMN010000283.1:0-3012 GCA_035647935.1 Clostridia bacterium
TAACAGCACCCTTCTAAGACACCGAGATAACTAAAAAACTTCTGAAAAGATGGCAAACAAAACGTCCCCTTGCCATGCCCAAAAGGCCAAGAGGGGTCTGACACTATGGTCTTACTGACACCCCCGATACAAAAAGATGGCAAACAAAACGTCCCCTTGCCATGACACCTTGCCACCTCTGTTTAGTTATAGGAGGGCGGACACATAGGTCCGCCCCTACAACATGATTTCAGGAACGTAGGGGTGGACCCATGTGTCCACCCAAAAAGGCCAGGGGGAGTCTGACACTATGGTCTTACTGACACCTCCGATACAAAAAGCTGGCAAACAAAGCGTCCCTTTGCCATCCCCTATGGTCTTACTGACACCCCCGATACAAAAAGCTGGCAAACAAAGCGTCCCTTTGCCACTTTGCCACCCTTCTACCACCCTCGCAAAAAAATCCCTTTTTCACATTTTAAAAAAAATTTTAAAAATAATGTATAGACTTCTTTTATCAGGTCAATAATTAAAATAGGAGGAAGGGTTTAGATTGTAATATGGGTATTTTTTCTTGTCCCCCTTTAATACCTTATTACGAATTTAAATCTCTTCCTTATTTATGACTGAACCGAGAAGTGCCATAGGAAGGGTTCAACAAAGCAAAATTTAAATCTTTTCTTTATTTATGACCGAACCCGTTCTCGGAATCGAAGCTCGGGACTCGAAGCTCGGCGATTAAAATTCATAATTCAAGGCTCAAAACTCGAAGCCCAGAACTCAGAAGCCGGGACCCAAAACTCGGAACCCAGCACCCAAAATCCAAACCAACACAGGCCGAAGTGCCTGAAAGGAGGAATATACATTATGAAACAATATTCCTTATTGGGATTTATTTTAATTTTATTCATAGGCCTTCTGTACAACACATCCGCGCAGGATATCAGAAATAAAAGCGCAAAAGACATAGAGGAAGAGATGTTGCTTTTAAAGGCCGCAGAAGCGGGCGGCTTTCAAATGGAGGAATTCAACATAAATATATCGACCTATATTCCGGACACATTTCTGTCCATACAAGAAATAGAAGCAAAACAAAAAGAAATAATGCAAATTTTGAATGTAGATGAAAGAGTTACAATCATCGACATGGATGAGATGCATGCCTCTCATCGACAGGATTATTTTGAGGATTTGTCAGATATTGGGGGAAATACCGTTTTAGAACAAAGAGTAGAAGATGAAGGATACAATGAAATCATAATGTTTGTACCGAGCGACGACGGGAATATGACAGTAATAAAATTACTGAGCACCCAGATAGAGGAACAATTTGAAACGCATATTGTTGTTGACATAGTCCAGAATAAAGGATATAAAGAAATAGTGGGCATCTGTAATCAGATACAGGAGTTCTTAAATAAACATCAAAACAAGGCGGAAATCACCATTAATTTAACGGGAGCACGGCCCGGTAAACTCAACGCAGCAGAAGAAAAGCAGAGCCAAAAAGCTATATTAGGTTTTTTAAATGCGAAGGAGATTGAGGTTTTGAGGGACGAGCTTTTCACCAGCATTACCGCTCACAGCCCACTGATCAGTTCTTGCATCAAATATGGGGGAAAAAACGTAAATATTCAGTTGGCCATGAGATATAGCGAATATGAGGACAAAACTTATCTGTTTATTGCTACTCCTTTGATAACTATAACTTACTAGCCCTACGTCGGGGAAATTAAACCTCCTTCTGAATATAACTTAATTTATAAACATTTGATTGAATATAGAAAGCGAGGAAGGAGAATTGCCTAAAATTATCGTCAAAAAAAGCGAACCGTTACAAGGGACAGTCCATGTAAATGGTGCTAAAAATGCTGTTTTACCAATATTAGCCGCAACCTTATTATCCACCGAAGGTTGCTGTGTTTTGGAAGATGTACCTGCACTGATAGATGTAGATATAATTTGTGAAGTATTATCGAGCCTCGGTGCTGATGTGAAACGTTTAGGAAGGGACAAAATAGAGGTGCTTTCCTATTGTATAGATGAAGTAGAAGCCCCTTATGAATTAGTCAGAAAAATGAGGGCCTCCTTTTTGGTTATGGGGCCTTTGTTGGCCAGAATGGGAAAGGCACGGATATCCATGCCGGGAGGATGCGCCATAGGCACAAGGCCTATAGACCTGCATCTAAAAGGATTTAGGGCATTGGGTGCGGAGATTGAATTAGGCTACGGGTATGTGGAAGCATCGGCGGAAAAATTGGTTGGGGCTAATATTTATTTAGATTTTCCGAGTGTGGGTGCGACAGAAAATATTATGATGGCGGCCGTATTGGCCGAGGGACGGACATTCATTGAAAACGCGGCGGAAGAGCCTGAGATTATAGATTTGGCAAATTTTCTGAACAAAATGGGTGCGGATATCATAGGTGCGGGCACGGATACCATCAGAATAAACGGTGTAAAAAAACTTGGCGGAGCAACTCATACGGTAATACCCGACAGAATAGAAGCGGGAACCTATATGATTGCGGCAGCCATCACCGGGGGAAATGTTTTGGTGGACAATGTGGTGCCGGATCATCTAAAACCCATCATTGCAAAGCTCAAGGAATGCGAGATAGATGTGAAAGAGGAAGGTAACGGCCTGAGGGTCATAGCAAATAACAGGCCAAAGGCTGTGGATATAAAAACTATGCCTTACCCGGGATTCCCTACGGATATGCAGTCCCAGTTTATGGTTTTGATGAGCATTGCGGAAGGCACGAGCATCGCCATAGAAACTGTGTTTGAAAACAGGTTTATGCACGTGAGCGAATTAAAAAGAATGGGCGCTAATATTAAAATAGAAGGGCGCAGCGCAATTATAGAAGGTAAAGATAATCTTTTAGGAGCACCGGTGAAGGCTACGGATTTGAGGGCGGGGGCAGCTTTAATTTTAGCGGGTTTGGTGGCAAAAGGTACAACGGAAATTATGGATGCCCATCACGTTGACAGAGGATACGTAAATATAGAGGAAAAACTGAGATCCCTCGG
>DASRMN010000284.1:0-2096 GCA_035647935.1 Clostridia bacterium
TATCTGAATAGTTTTTGTTTTGGTTTTAGATTGGATAATTTCGAAATTCTTATGCCGGGATTTGCTAGGTTTTTGTTTAGGGGAAATATGTTTAGAAAAGATATTTTCAAATTGGCACAGGGTTCGACTAGATTCAATTTATCAAAAACTGAAGTTCTGAAACTATATGTAAAATTGCCTGCAGTACAAGAACAAAAATCCATCGCCCTAATCCTCTCCACAGCCGACAGAGAAATCGAACTATTGACTGAGGAACTGGAACTATTAAAACAACAAAAAAAAGGACTCATGCAATTATTATTAACAGGCATAGTCAGAGTAAAAATATAGAGGGGGGTGAAACTATGCCGGGTGCATATCTTTATAACGAACAAAATATATCACAAAAACCGGCCGTAGAGCTACTGGAAAACTTAGGCTATAAATATATTCCTTCAGAAGAGGCAGAAATGCTAAGAGGCAATTTATATAATGTGCTTTTAATCGATATACTGAGGAAAAAATTAATAGAACTTAATGAATATGAATACAAGGGAAATATCTACAAATTTAGTGAAAAAAACATAGAACAGGCTATAAAAGATTTAGATGAACCCTTAACCGACGGATTGGTACGGACAAATGAAAAAATATACGATACCCTGATGCTCGGAAGGAGCTATGAAGAGAACTTACCGGATGGTTCGAAAAAATCCTTTTCTTTAAAATATGTTGATTGGGACAACGTGTACAATAATGTATTTCATGTGATAGAAGAATTTACAGTAGAGAGGGAAGACGGGCAGGGTAATATCAGACCGGATATAGTTTTATTTGTAAATGGCATACCGTTTGGAGTTGTAGAATGCAAGAGGGCCTCCATTGATATGGGGCAAGGCATAGAGCAGATGCTCAGAAATCAAGGAAAGGATTATGCTCCCCATTTATTCAAATACAGTCAAATATTGATGGCTACAAATAAAAATGAAACCAAGTATGCAACTTGCTGTACTCCAAAAAGATTTTGGTCCGTATGGAAGGAAGAATACGAGGATTGGCTTCAATCTGAATTAAGTAAAACCGTGTTTAATAGACTATCCACTAACCAGGATAAAAACATAATATCTTTGTTTCATCCTGAAAGGCTTACAGAGATTACCGAATATTTTGTTTTATACGATAAAAATGTAAAGAAAATAGCCAGATATCAACAGTATTTTGCGGTTAAAGAGATTACAAAAATAGTAGAGCAAAGGGACGAAAACGGCAACAGAAAATCAGGGGTAATTTGGCATACCCAAGGGAGCGGCAAGTCCTTAACTATGGTCATGTTTTCTAAATATGTATTATCCGAACTTATAGATTATAATCCAAAAGTTATCGTAGTTACCGACAGGATAAACCTCGATAAACAAATTTATCAAACTTATAACCACACAAGATTAAAAGCAAATAGAGCAACAACGGGCAAACATCTTGTGGATCTCATCAATGATAATAAAGCAGATATTGTAATGACTCTTGTTCACAAATTTGATACGGCTACAAAAAAACAGAAACCTGTTTTATCCAAGGAAGTATTTGTTTTAGTGGATGAATCTCATCGTACCCAATATGGGGAACTGCATATCAAGATGAAACAGATATTTCCAAATGCTTGCTATCTGGGCTTTACAGGCACTCCGCTTATGAAAAAAGAAAAAAATACTATGATCAAATTTGGCGAGCTCATTCATACTTATACCATAGCGGACGGGGTTAAAGATAAAATCATAGTTCCCCTTCTATATGAGGGGAAAATGGTAGATCAGACCGTCAACAAAAAGGCCATAGATAAAAGGCTGGAAATGATAACAAAAGATTTAAATGATAAACAGAAGGAAGAAGTAAAGCAGAAGTGGAGTCAGTTTGAAAGGATAGCATCTTCTAATCAGCGAATCGCATTTATAGCTTACGATATTAACAGACATTTTGTGGATAATTACAAGACTGAGGGCTCTCAGTTTAAAGCAATGCTCGCTACCAACAGCAAAGTAGAAGCAATAAGGTATTTAAAATATTTTGAGGAAGCGGGAGATTTAAATGCTGCCGTTATGATATCTCCGCCGGATCAAAGA
>DASRMN010000285.1:0-6730 GCA_035647935.1 Clostridia bacterium
TTAAAATTGCGGGTATGGGCGAGTTTAATATGAAGACAGAAGGCATTACTTCCAGATTGGAAACACTTGACCTTGAGTTGCCAACATCGGTAATGGTAATTACGGCAGAAGAACTGGAAGGATTAATAACAAGCAAGATTGTTGAAGAAATTGAAGCCAATGTCAGATTAAAAGCGGCTATTGGGCTTGACGGAACTTATGAAAAATTTGTTCAGTCCGATATAGTAGAAGAAGGCCGAATCCCGTTAAAAGTTGAAGATGGTAAAGCCTATATTACAATAGAGGATGCAGAAAAACTGTTCGGCGTGGAATTGAAAGGTTTAGAAGACCCATTCCATATAAGAAGATTGGATGATTTCGGTTTCCATGTGGAGTGGAACGAAGAAGACAGGCTGATAGAAATTTATTAAACAAAATGGGTGGGCCTTGCTCACCCATTTGTAATTGTGTGCCATTATGCAGGCGACTAAAGGTCGCCCCCGCGATTGCATTACTTGAATCTGAATGTAGGGGCGAGCTCCGCTCACCTGCTTACATATATAAAACACATAAAGGAGTAAGAATAATGAAAACACGTCAAGAAGCTTACGAATTACTTACAAAATATAATAAAGACAGTAGTCTCATAAATCATGCACTTGCGGTTGAAGCCGTTATGCGTTATTTTGCTAAACAGTTTGGAGAAGATGAAGAATACTGGGGCAATATCGGATTAGTTCATGACCTTGACTATGAACTGTATCCTGAGGAACACTGTCACAAAACCAAAGAAATCATGGAACAAGAGGGAATAGATGAAGATATTATCAATTCCGTAATGTCACATGGTTGGCAAATATGCACCGACATAAAGCCTGAACATAAAATGGAATTGGTTCTTTACACAATTGATGAATTAACAGGTCTCATTGCTGCCACAGTCTATGTAAGACCGAGTAAGAGCATATTGGACCTTAAGGTCAAATCGGTCAAGAAAAAGTTTAAATCATCAGGTTTTGCCGCCGGGGTCGACAGAAGGATCATACTTTTGGGTTGTGAAATGTTAGATATGGACTTGGATACTGTTATCCTTTGGGCAATAGAAGGTATGAAAACAGTGGCCGAGGATTTGGGTCTCAAGGGGGAATTATAATACATAATTCTGTTTTTCGTGTCCTCGTTTTCAGTTTCTGAACAGGAGGGTGGACAGATAGCGTTCCCCTGTGTCCGGAAGGA
This sequence comes from Clostridia bacterium, assembly GCA_035647935.1. GTDB lineage: Bacteria > Bacillota > Clostridia > Peptostreptococcales > Natronincolaceae > JAAZJW01. The sequence continues at coordinate 1,216 of DASRMN010000285.1, forward strand.
TTACAACAATGTTTTTACCCCTATTTTCTGAACGTTTTGCAAGTACTGTTGCGGCATATAAAGCGGCTCCTGAAGAAATTCCCGAGAGAAGTCCATCGGTTTTGGCAATTTCCCTTCCTGTTTTAAAAGCATCATCATCGTTGACGGTGATTATTTCATCATAAATATCCGTATTGAGTGTATCGGGAATAAAATTTGCGCCGATACCTTGAATTTCATGTAATCCTGGTTTGCCTCCCGACAGAACAGCCGAGCTTGCAGGTTCGACTGCCACAATCCTGATATCGGGATTTTTTGATTTCAGATACTCGCCGATTCCCGTTATTGTTCCGCCTGTACCGATTGCGGAAACAAAAATATTAACTTTTCCGTCTGTGTCGTCCCAGATTTCAGGCCCCGTTGTTTTTCTGTGGATTTCAGGGTTTACCGGGTTGGAAAATTGGTTTGGAATAAAGGAATTTTCTATTTTCTTTGAAAGTTCATTGGCTTTTTCTATGGCGCCTTCCATGCCCTTTGTTTTATCCGTGAGCACAATTTCCGCACCGTAAGCCTTCAAAAGACTGCGCCTTTCCATGCTCATCGTTTCGGGCATTGTGAGGATTACTTTATATCCCCTTGCAGCCGCAACTGCGGCAAGACCTATGCCTGTGTTCCCGCTTGTGGGTTCAATGATAACCGAACCTGATTTCAATAGTCCCCTTTTTTCTGCATCAATTACCATTGCATACGCAACTCTGTCCTTTATGCTCCCCGCAGGATTAAAATATTCCAGCTTGCCGATTATTCTTGCTTTCAGGTTATGTTTTTTATTATAATTCGAAAGTTCCAGAAGCGGTGTTTTGCCGATAAGCTCTGTCAGGCTCCTATGAATTTTTGTCATGGTTTTACCTCTTTTTCTTTTTAGATTATTATATCATAGGATGATATTCCCGGACAATTGCCGGGGCTAGGGATCCTTCGTAAGTACCGTTAATACTGCCAGTCTCAGAATGACACAAAGCTGAAATCCGGAATGACAATTTTCACACAGTCTGTCGTCCCCCTTGTCACATACGTTCCGGGATAACATAGGGTGACATTTCCCCTTGACTTTCCCAAGCAAACACATTATAATAATGATAATGATTATCAGTAACAGTCTCAATAACAAAATCATGAAATATAAATTGCTCTATATCAGGCAGTTAAGGGGGCTCTGACAAATTGAATATATCGTTAACACAATTAAAGTCCGGGGAAAAAGGGAAGGTTGAAAGAATATGCGCATGTAGGTGCGCGGCTAAGAGGCTATACGAAATGGGTTTTAACATCGGCACCAGTTTCGAGGTAGTAAAAAACGACATGGGACCGGTTGTAGTTTCCTTATTTGGAAACAAGGTTGCTGTTGGACGCGGACTGGCACAAAAAATAATTGTAAGCCAATCAAATTAAATTTTTGGTTATATTTTCGGTAGACGATAATATCATGCATAAAGGGGGTAAGTAATTGGGTACTATTGCTTTGGTTGGTAACCCTAATAGTGGGAAAACCACATTATTCAATGCACTCACAGGTTCTAATCAGTATGTGGGAAATTGGCCCGGGGTTACTGTAGAAAAAAAAGAAGGAAAGTTTAAATTTGAAGGAAATATATATAACGTGGTGGATTTGCCGGGAACTTATAGTTTAGGCGCTTTTTCTGAAGATGAGATGGTAGCTAGGGATTTTATTCTCAAGGGGAATCCCGACGTGGTAATAAATGTGGTAGATGCCACCAATATTGAAAGAAACCTGTACCTAACCACCCAATTACTGGAAATGGGGGCCAAGGTTATTGTAGTCCTGAATATGATTGACGAAGCGGAAGCAAGGAATATACAGTTCGGAATTAAAACCCTTTCAAAAAAATTGGGTGTTCCTGTGGTAACAACGGTTGCATCTAAAAGAAAGGGCATAGATAAGTTAATCAGGGAAACTGTTAAATTGATAAATGAAAAAATAAATTTAAAACCTCTTATATTTTATGGGGATAAAATAGATGGGGAGATAAAAGTTCTAAAGAAATTTTTATCTGATAAGGCACTGGGCTATCCACCTAGGTGGGTTGCTATAAAACTGATTGAGGGAGACCGGTATATACATGATTTAGTTGATGAAAACGAAATTCTGAAATCTGATAATGAGTTCAGAAATATTATTTCCGGTATAGAAGAAAATGATGTGGATTATGAGCTGGAAATTGTTAATAGAAGATATGAATTTGTGAATGATGTAGCTAGGGCTTCCGTTATCAGGCCTGAAGAAGAAGTAGTAACTATAACGGATAAAATTGATAAAATATTGATTCATAAGTATTTTGGCTTGCCCATTTTTATACTGATTATGTTTGTATTATTTCAGCTAACTTTTGTAATTGGGGAAGACTGGCTCGGGGGATTTATGGAGACCTTGGTAGATATTATAGGCCATTCCATAGAGGTTTTTCTCATTAATATTAATTCCCCCGCTTGGATAATAGCTTTTACCACGGAGGGGATTATCGGCGGTATCGGGGCGATAATCGAATTCATACCATTGATACTGGTTTTGTATATGTTAATAGGAATATTAGAAGACAGTGGATATATGGCTAGGGCTGCCTATATAATGGATAATATAATGAGGAAACTCGGTCTCCAGGGGAAAACATTTATATCTATGATAGTAGGGTTTGGTTGTAATGTTCCGGGTATAATGGCTACCAGAACCCTAGAAAGTAAAAAGGACAGAATGATTGCTATTTTAATCAATCCATTCATGTCCTGCGGTGCAAAGCTTCTAATTTATCTTGTGTTTATTGCGGCTTTTTTCCCGAACAATGGCGGATTGGTCCTATTTTCTATATATTTTATAGGAATTTTAGTTGCATTGATTACGGGGAAAATATTCAGCAAGACCTTATTTAAAGGAGAATCAACTGATTTTATAATGGAACTGCCTTCTTACAGAAAACCTGTTTTAAGGAATGTATTGAGGAACATGTGGGATAATGTATACGGATTTTTAAAGAGAGCAGGGACTGTTATATTTGCTGTGGTTACTGTTCTTTGGGTTATGGCGGTATTGCCGATGGGTGTAGAACCTTACGGTGCTGAAAGTATTTTGGGTAAAATCGGATTATTTATCGCGCCGATATTTAAGCCTGCAGGTTTTGGTACTTGGCAAGCTGCGGTGGGGCTGTTCTCCGGAATAGCAGCCAAGGAAGCGGTGGTGACTACTTTAGGTATGGTTTACGCAGGAGTCGGGGAAGGAACGGAGCTGATATCTGCAATACAGAATGCTTTTACTCCCTTAACATCTATATCCTTTATGATAATGACCCTATTATATACTCCCTGTGCGGCAACCATAGCCACAATTAAAAAAGAAACCCATTCTGTCAGATGGGCAATGTTTGCCATGGTTTACACATTTGCTATCGGATGGGTGGCGGCGGTTTTGATATTTCAAATAGGAAGATTGCTGGGATTTAACTAGAATTCTGTTTATAAGGGGATGGTATTGTGCTGAAGGAATTGCTGGTTGTTATTAAAGAATCGAATTATATATCTAAATCCAATATATCTAAAAAATTGAAAATATCAGAGGAATTAATAGAGGAGGGCTTCGAACAGCTGATCCGTATGGGTTATATCAAGGAAGATGTCAGAGGAATTAAATGCGACGTCGGGTGCAGAAGTTGTCCTTATTCTGAATCATGTGAAAAAATGCCTATAAAAACTATTATGATTACCGAAAAAGGGGAACGGCTATTGGCTAAATAGGTTAAACAATCGTATTGGCAGGTGGATATTTGATAAACACCAATCAATTAAATAGGTTAAAACTTGGGGGTATAGTAAAATACGAAGGGCGGGGTAACAATATGCTTTTCGTATTTTTTTGATAGACATATCATAAAAATCAAAACTAAGGGGCCTCCAATTTGTTATTTTTCAAATGAGCTAAAGTTTGATATAATGGGCTATGGCTTTAAACAAAAGAGAAATAGAATGCTTGGATATGGGGGTAGGAGAGAATTCTCCTATTTATTTTTTATTATTATTACTATTTTGGGGTAACAATCATAGATAACTGCGGGAATATTTATAACGGAATAGAGGGGACTAAAAAAGGGGTGAAGATAAATGACAGAACTTTGGGAACTATTTATCATGTTTTTCCGCATAGGAGCGTTTACTTTTGGTGGTGGTTATGCAATGGTTCCGGTTATACAGAGAGAGATTGTGGAAAAAAAGGGATGGTTCGATGATGAAGAAATTATTGATTGTTTTGCTATAAGCCAGTTTACGCCGGGAGCCATCACTGTAAACACGGCAACTTTTGTGGGTTATAAAAAGAAGGGTATTATAGGTGGAATTATTGCAACGCTGGGGGCAATTTTGCCTTCCTTAATTATTATAACTACAATAACAACATTTTTTATAAATTTCCAGGATAATGAGGTAGTGCAACATGCTTTCGGGGGTATAAGAATAGGAGTAGCCGCATTGATTATAAATACATCACTTAAAATGTTTAAGCATATTGTAAAAGATAAAATGGGCTTGATGATATTTATAGCTACATTTGTATTTATAGCTTTTACTAATTATTCCCCGATTATTATAATAACCGCATCGGCGCTGTTAGGAATTTTGAAAGAGAGAGACAGGACTAAACCTAAAGGTAGTGATATAGAATGATTTATTTAAGGTTATATTTGGAATTTCTTAAAATAGGTATGTTTGCCGTAGGTGGTGGGTTTACTGCGCTGCCGTTTATAAGGCAGTTGGCAGAGAAATATGGCTGGATTACAGAGAGACAAATTTTAGACATGATAGCAATTTCCGAATCTACTCCGGGATCCATGAGCGTAAATTCAGCTACGTTTGTGGGCAATAAAACAGTGGGTATATTAGGGGGGCTGGTAGCAACTGCGGGAGTTGTGACTCCGTCTATCATAATCATTTTACTTATAGCACATTATTTTTTGAAGTTTTGCGAAGCGCCCACCATAAGGTCTATGTTTTCCGGAATAAGGCCTGCAGTAACGGGGCTTATCGCGGCGGTAGGTTTCGGGGTGGCAAGGATAGTGCTGCTCAGTATTGATAAGTTAAAAGTTACATCTGAGATATTTTCGGTATTAAATGTGAGGGCGACCATAATATTCGGTGTTGTTTTATTTTTGATGATTAAATATAAAAAACATCCTATAATTTATTTGTTGGGTCTGGCTATAGTGGGGATTATATTCAAATTCTAATAAGTGTGGCAAGGGGACGCTTTGTTTGCCACATCTAGGGTGGCAAACAAAACGTCAGACTGTGTGAAAAAGCACTTTTCTCGCTTTTTGTCATTCTAAGTGTAGCGAAGAATCTCGTTTTTAGGCCATTTGAGATCCTTCGCTTCGCTCAGGATGACATTTTTCACACAGTCTGACGTCCCCTTTTGTCACACAGGGGCGATCTTTGACCGCCCGCTTGTGGCACAAGAGGGCAGACAGAGTCGTCTGCC
>DASRMN010000286.1:0-5782 GCA_035647935.1 Clostridia bacterium
GTATTAAACTGGCCTATTCCGTTAAAACCAATTCATATTTTATGGGTAAATCTGATTACAGATACATTACCGGCTCTATCCCTAGGGGTAGATCCTGTCAGTGAGGATGTGATGAAGGAAAAGCCGAGAAGTCGGGAAGAAAGTATTTTTGGTGAAAACGGGCTATCCTATCTGGTTTTAAATGGCGTATTTATAGGCGGTATTGCTCTGGCGGCTTTTATATATGGGTTCAAAGACGGAAGCTTGGTTCGCGGTCAGACTATGGCACTCTTGGTTCTCAGCATATGTCAGTTGTTTCATTCTATCAACAATAGAAATCTAGGACAATCTATCTTCAAAACAGGTATATTCAAAAACAAATTTTTAGTTTACTCGATAGCGCTGGGAATAGTTTTACAAATAATAATAGTGCATGTGCCCATTTTCAATAAAATTTTCGGCACCGTGCCACCAAGCTCCATGGATTGGGTTATAGTCATGGCACTCTCCTTGTCTATAATTTTGGTCAACGAAATCGGGAAAGCGTTGTTTTGGGGCTATAGGAAGCGGAAACAAAAGATGAAATGAAGGGTGTGTCAGGGGGACGTTTCGTTGTGGTGACAAATTGGGTACGTCCCCTTTTGTTACCTTGTCACAGGCCTGACCAACTGACCCCTGACCAACCGACCAACTGAATATTATTGGACATATACGCATTACAAAACCTCAATGAATAAGAATAAAAAAGATAGCATAAAATCTTAATATAGTAGAAGTAAGGGGTAAGGGGGTTTTGTATTGTTTAATATAAAGATTAACTATAGCACCAAAAGTAGATATGGTTACATAAAAGGAGAAATTGACAGTTTTACCTGGTTTGCGTTGGTTCATAAAGAAGATGTTGAATTTGGCATCAATGCCGAAAATTTAGAAACGGGGAAGGGAAGGGTATCCAGACTATGTTTGTACAAGGATATACCCATGTCAAGCTACACGAAAAGATTAATATATGCTAATTATAGGAGAGGTTGGGACGTTTTTAATAAGAGCTATGAAAAAATGGTGCTGGATTTGGTAGGGTACTTGGACAGAATATATTCTATAAAGGCGGTAAAATAATGTTGCAAGATTCACACCATATGATATTATTTATATTGTTACGATAAGTAGTTTCGAAAAGGGGTGCATCAATAATGAACTTGCCAAACATCATAACTGCTTTACGTTTCGCACTTATACCGTTATTTGTGAAGGTGTTTTTTTCCTCCCTAGAAAGGAGTCTGCTGTATTCTGTTTTAATATTTCTTTTGGCGGGTATAACAGACATCTTGGATGGATATATAGCCAGAAAATATAATATTATAACTAAATGGGGACAGGCTATGGATCCCTTGGCAGACAAGCTGGTTCAGTTAACAGTACTTATTTGTTTTACAATCAAACAATTTATACCCCCATGGGTTATAATTATATATGGAATAAAAGAACTCTTGATGGTATTTGGCGGCATATTTTTATATACCCAAAAAGACAAAATGGTACTGCCGGCAAATTCATACGGAAAGATAGCTACTGTGATTTTTTACATTGCTATTTTAGCGGTGGCGTTTAATTCCAGATATGATAAATTTCTAATAATAGTTGCAGTTTTTGTTGCGTTATATGCGTTTGTACGATACGCTATTGTAGGTATAAAATATATAAGAAAGGCTCCCGATATCTAGTGTATCAGGTTGAAATATAGTATATATCAACACATATTGACAAATGTCTTTAAATCATTATAATAAATGTTAGTTTTATAATTACAAACGACAATGATGAAAAGAAGTAAATAGCATAATCCCTCAAGAGAGAAAAACTCGTGGCTGGGAGGTTTTTCAGGGCAATGGTTATTGAAAGTAGTTTCGGAGTTTCTGCATTGAAAAAAGTAGATGCAGACGGGTAAACCGTTATATTTATTGAGTGTTTATTTATATAATTTTAGATAGATAAAAATTAAGGTGGTACCGCGAACAAACCCTTCGTCCTTATTTTGGGCGGGGTTTTTTTATTTAGGAGGAATAAGAATGGCAAACAATTTAGAAAAAAATTATAACCCACAAGCTTTTGAAAATCGGATATATAACCACTGGGTTGAAGGGAATCACTTTGAAGCGGAAATAAACCCGAAGAAGGAGCCCTATTGCATAGTATTACCGCCGCCGAACATTACAGGTGAGCTTCATATGGGCCATGCGTTGGACCATACGCTCCAAGATATTCTAATCAGGTGGAAAAGGATGCAGGGTTTTGAAACATTATGGCAGCCGGGCACAGACCATGCAAGTATCGCCACGGAAGTAAAGGTGGTTGAAAGCATGAAAGAGGAAGGCCTGACTAAACTGGATGTAGGCAGGGAAGATTTCTTAAAAAGGGCCTGGGGATGGAAAGAAAAATATGGCGGCAAAATAGTAGAACAGATGAAGAAATTGGGGGATTCCTGCGACTGGTCCAGAGAACGTTTTACCTTGGACGAGGGTTTGAGCAACGCCGTAACGGAAGTTTTTGTTAAATTATATGAAAAAGGATTAATTTACAGAGGTAATCGTATTATAAACTGGTGCCCCGAATGTAAAACATCCCTTTCTGATGCAGAGGTGGAACATGAAGAGCAAATGGGACATTTTTGGCATATAAATTATCCTATCAAAGGTAGTGATGAGGTACTGGAAATTGCAACTACCAGACCTGAAACCATGCTTGGGGATACAGGTGTCGCGGTACATCCGGACGATGAAAGATATAAGCATCTGGTTGGCAAAATAGCGATTCTGCCTTTGGTTGGAAGGGAATTAACTATTGTAGCCGATAATTATGTAGATCCGGAATTTGGAACCGGAGCGGTAAAAATAACCCCGTCACATGACCCGAACGATTTTGAAGTGGGGGAAAGGCATAATTTGCTCCAAATCAACGTTATGAATGATGATGCTACCATAAATGAGAATGGCGGCAGATATGAGGGTATGACGAGATACGAGGCTAGGGAGGCTATTGTAAACGATCTTGAAAAAGGCGGGTTTATTCATAAGATTATAAATCACAGTCATAATGTGGGCCAATGTTATAGATGTGATACGGCTGTAGAACCGTTGACATCGGATCAATGGTTCGTAAAAATGGGTCCCCTTGCGGAACCCGCCATTGAGGCTGTAAATAATAACAGGGTTAAATTTGTTCCCGAACGATTTTCTAAAATTTATATACACTGGTTGGAAAATATCAAAGACTGGTGTATTTCTAGGCAATTATGGTGGGGTCATCGTATTCCTGCATATTATTGCAATGATTGCGGACACATAATTGTTCAGAAAGAAGAACCAACCGTCTGTGAAAAATGCGGTGGAAATGAATTTAAACAAGATGAGGACGTATTGGACACATGGTTCAGTTCAGCCTTGTGGCCATTTTCCACATTAGGATGGCCGGAAAAAACCGGGGAGCTTAAATATTTTTATCCGACAGATGTACTGGTAACAGGTTATGATATTATATTCTTTTGGGTAGTCCGCATGGTGTTTTCGGCGCTGGAATTTATGGGTGATATACCCTTTGAATATGTTCTTATTCATGGGCTTGTAAGGGATGCAGAGGGCAGGAAAATGAGCAAGTCTTTAGGTAACGGCATTGATCCCTTGGAGGTTATAGAAGAGTATGGTGCGGATGCGTTAAGATTTACCTTGGCCACGGGGAATACACCCGGGAACGATATGCGTTTTCATATGGAAAAATTGGAGGCCAGCAGAAATTTTGCAAATAAGCTGTGGAATGCCACAAGATTTGTATTAATGAATTTAGACGATGACTTTATTGACAAAAACAGCATTTCAGAGGAACTTACCTTAGCTGATAAATGGATAATTTCTAGGCTCAATAAAACTGTAAAAGAGGTAACTGAAAACATGGACAGGTTCGAATTGGGGCTTGCCGTGCAGAAGTTATATGATTTTATTTGGAGCGAGTATTGTGATTGGTATATTGAGTTAGTGAAACCGAGATTATACGGTGACAATATTGAAAAGAAAAAGACGGCACAATATACTTTGACCTATGTATTGGAAAACATTTTAAAGTTATTACATCCGTTTATGCCGTTTATAACTGAAGAATTATGGCAAAACATACCCACGGTGCAGGGAAGTGTAATTGTAACACAATGGCCCGAGTATAAGGAAGACGAGGTGTACAGGGCGGCTGAGGAAAACATGGGGCTGATAATGGATGCCATTAGAAATATACGTAACATCAGGGCTGAAATGAATGTTGTTCCCTCGAGGAAAGCAAAATTAATTATGTTGACTATGGACAAAAATATGGCTAAAATAATATCAGAAAATGAAAGATATTTTGTATCTTTGGCGCATGTTTCAGAAATTGAATTGGTAAAAAACAAGGAAAAGGTGCCCAAAGATGCAGTATCCGCAGTTATTAAGGGTGCGGAACTGTTTTTACCCTTAGAAGAGTTAATTGATTTCGAAAAAGAAATTGAAAGACTGGAAAAGGAAAAATCTAAATTGGAAAGTGAAATTAAAAGGGTGGTAGGTAAACTTTCTAATGAAGGATTTGTCAATAAGGCTCCGGCCAAGTTGGTCGATGAAGAGAAACAGAAACAAATAAAATACGAAGAAATGTTAGTCCATGTATCGGAAAGACTGGAATCCTTGAAAAACAGATAGCAGTCGGTCAGTTGGTCAGTTGGACGGTTGGTCAGTCGGTCAGTGGTAGCGGAGAATTCATTCTCCGTTCTAAAAATCATACAACAACTTAAGAAACGGAGTGGGGCAATGAATTACGAGCAGGCATTAGATTATATTCATGGAACCTATAAATTTGGAAGCAAGTTGGGCTTGGAGAACACAAAATATTTGTTAGGCCTATTAGGCAATCCGCATAAAAACCTTAAGGTTATCCATGTTGCAGGAACCAATGGTAAAGGTTCCGTTTCCTCATATATTCATACTATACTGAAAGAAGAGGGGTACAAGGTAGGACTTTATATTTCACCTTATCTTGAGGAATTTACGGAAAGGATGATTATAAACGGCAAGGAGATACCAAGGGAGAGACTGGCTGAAGTGACAGAGGTTGTTAAGGAAAAGGTAGAGCAGATGGTTAAGGACGGAAAAAATCATCCTACGGAATTCGAGGTTGTAACGGCCATAGCTTTTTACTATTATGCTCAGGAAAACGTGGATTTTCTTGTTTTGGAAGTGGGTCTGGGAGGCAGGCTTGACTCGACCAACGTAGTGGGGGACCCTCTTGTGTCCGTAATTACTCCAATAGGTTATGACCATATGGAGTATCTGGGTGAGACATTAGAGGAAATTGCATATGAAAAAGGTGGAATTATCAAGGAGGGTGGATTTACACTGTTATACCCGCAGGAAAAAGAAGCAATGGGAGTATTGGAAAATCTGTGCAATGAAAGAAACAACAAACTTTTTGTAATAGATTTTGACGAATTGACCATACATCGAAGCAATATGGAAGAGCAGGTCTTTTCAGCAAATATATTAGGGAAATCATATAATAACGCAAAAATAAAATTAGCAGGACTTCATCAAATATATAATGCATGTACGGCCCTCGGCGCAATTGAAATCCTAAAAGAACATAGAAATATTAATATCAGTGATGAAGCGATTTTAGGAGGGCTTGGCAACACGAAATGGGCGGGGCGCTTTGAGGTGCTACAAAAAGAACCGTTAATTATTATTGATGGCGCTCATAATCTACATGGTGCAGATTCCCTGAGAAGGAA
>DASRMN010000287.1:0-3166 GCA_035647935.1 Clostridia bacterium
TTTAAAAACAACATACTGATTTATAGAACTCATATTATTTCCCCCCCAATAAATTTAAAATAAGAATTTATGTCTACAATCAAGGCTATCGAGCCGTTTCCTAAAATAGTTGCACCTGCAATTAAAGGGATATTTAAAAGATACTTGCCCAGTGATTTAATCACAATCTCTTGTTGGCCTATGAGGCTGTCTACAATCAGTCCGGCATCCTTTTCTCCTTTCTTTACAATAACTGCAACCACCTCTCTGTCCACATCCTTATGTAACTCGTTTGTGTTCGGTACATTCAATAATTTCGAAAGCCTCAATATAGGCAATGTTGAGTCCCTATATAACACAACCTCACTATCTTGAACTTTACGTATGGCACCTTCCCTTATGGTTGTGATTTCCTTTATTGAATTCAGAGGTATGGCATATTTTTCTGTTCCCACTACAACCAACAGGGCCTGTATAATAGCCAATGTAAGGGGGAGTCTGATTATAAATTTTGTCCCTTTGCCCTGATAGGAATCTGCTTCTACCACCCCGCCCAATGATTCTATTTTGGTTTTAACTACATCCAACCCCACTCCACGTCCCGAAATATCCGACACCGCATCAACAGTGCTAAACCCCGGATTAAACAATAACTGTATAGATTCCTTATCATCCATCAGCTGAACTTCCTCATGCGTAACTATTCCCCTTTCAATAGCCTTTTTCTTAACTCTTTCAACATCTATCCCGCCACCATCGTCTTCTACCTCAATTACCACATTATTACCGTCAGGGTAGGCTATAAGTTTGACTGTTCCGGTTTTTTCCTTTCCTGACTCTACTCTTTTTTCTATTCCCTCAATACCGTGATCTATAGAATTACGTATTAAATGGATGAGGGGATCCCCTATCTCATCAATTACAGTCCTGTCTACTTCTGTTTCCTCACCGGACATAATCAATGTTATATTTTTGCCCAATTCCTTGGATAAGTCCCTTACCATTCTGGGGAAACGATTAAACACCCTCTCTATAGGGACCATCCTTACCTTCATTACCGCGTCATGCAGGCTCGTAGTTATCCTTTCTAAATATTCAATAGCCTCGTTTGCATTTTGTCTTTTTTTATCCTCGTCAACGCCCTCTAACCGCGTTTTTATAATTATGAGCTCGCTTACCAGATTCATTAAATTGTCTAAACGATCTATGTCAACCCTTACGGTTTTACCGGTTCTTGTTCTTTTATCCGTTACACCTCCACTCCCATCTCCCTCATTTTTTGTATCGATATTATTCATATGTCCAACAACCGGGATATTTTGGGATACTTTGATGTTTTCCTGTAATAATGGAATTATTTCTATGAATTCAATTTCAGATATGCTGTTTAGTTCATTCCTAATAAATTTATCGTCCCTTTCGGATATTATAACCAGTTCGAAAGATAGACCAAACATTTCATCCTCAATTTCCTCTATACTGGGGTTTGAATGTATAATATCCGAAATTTTTTCAAGTGTGTTTATGACCACATAGGCTCTTGCTGATTTTAATACACAGCCATCATCTAATGTTATTTTTATTAAATTAACATTTAAACCGTCCTTTATTGCTGCGGAAACCACATTATTGACATATTCGTTGAGTTGAACAGCATGTTTTGATGGGTCTTCCGTACTTGAATCCGTAATATGATTTTTGTTGCCTTCGGCACAGACAGTGTCAGGCTCTATGGACCGCAGTTTATCAATCAGTTCCGTAGCTTCTCCGCCCTCATGTCCACAGTTTTCAATATTGCCGATATAACCTTCTAATTTATCAAAACACTTAAACAATAGATCTATTATGTCTACATTAACCTTCATGTTGTCTCTTCGTATGTGGTCCAAAATATTTTCCATCTCATGTGTCAAATGGGTTACATTGTTAAACCCCATAGTTGCCGACATCCCTTTTAATGTGTGGGCTACCCTAAAAATGTTATTCAATATGTTAATATCCTCCGGGTTATCCTCCAAATATAATAGGTTCGAATTCATATTCTGTAGGTTTTCCCTTGATTCCTCAATAAATATTTGCAAATATTGAGTCATATCCATAGAATTACACCCCCAACCTTTTTAATATACAATTTGCAATTTCATATAATGGGACAATACCATCGGCAACCCCCTATAACCCGTACCTTAATCTGACCCCCCGGGTTTCATATTCACATCAGTCCCTTCTTAAGAAGTAAACGCTGTCTTCTAAAGATAAAGGCATATATATTGTCTTCATTTATCTGACTGATTTTATCAAATTTAATTCCTAATCCATAGCAGTTGGTTGTTGTATCCTTAACAACCCTCATAATTTTACCATTTACTATAATTATATTGTTTTTACCTAAATAGAGCCTTACTCCTACATCTTCTCCTTCTTCTAACTTTTCATTGCAGATTGCTTTAATACCACCCCCGCTCAAATCCTTGGTAACACATTCTAATTTATGTATCCTACCGCTCCGTCTTTGTTCTATAGTAACCTTTATAACTACAGGAAGTCTGTAGTGTTTTCTCCGTTGAATCCTGTAAAGCCCGTTCTCAGGCTTAACTACAAAAGCTATTATATTGATATCAACCTGTTTGAGGACCTTGGCATAAAATTGATATACCGCTGTATCACGATAAAAAAATATGCCGATATTCTGTCCGTTGCTGAGAAAATATCTTTTCCCCTTGTAGATTGGAGCCGAAATATATATTTCTTTTTTATGCAAATCTATATCCATAAGCTGAGCACTTAATATACCTTTTTCATCTAAAACAATATCCTTTTTATAACGTTCTATATTTAGCCTGTCCCCTACTTTTAGCCGGGAAAATAGATCCATGTTATGCCTCCTGTCTAAAAAAACTAAATATTCTTTTAAAGAAACTATCAAGACTCCTACCACTCCCCATGCTTGCATTCTTGTCACCAATGAGTTCCATGGCGATGTCCTTAATGTTTTTGGTGGCAATACTGCTAGGATACTCAACTATAAAAGGCACCTGTTTTTTCACAGACTTAACTACATTGTTGTCTTCAAAAACATAACCCAGTTTATATAAATCCATTGATAGAAAGTGATTTGCCGCATTTTTTAGCTTTTCAAAGGCAATATCTCCTTCTGTTATGTTTCTTATTCTATTGATTACAATTC
>DASRMN010000288.1:0-3336 GCA_035647935.1 Clostridia bacterium
TATATATTCAGTCGGGATATAAACATAATTATTATTTCCATCCCCATAGCATAGTACATACCCATAATCATATGTAGGTAACAAATCCCCGAGGCCCTGAAAATTTTTATGCAATATTTCGATTTTGTCTTTGCCGAGAGGGATGCCTAATATTTTGGTAATCAACCAGATATATCCTTTTTTTATAATTTCGAATAATTGATTTGTTTGGTTCGACTTGTTTTCCATTACTTTGCCCGTACTCCAAGTATAATACGCATCTACACTTCCCCTGTTGGGCGTACCCAAAACCATCAGGTTTCCGATATCATAGCCATATGATTTATTCTGAATATAGGTACGTCCCACCAATCCGCCCATACTGTGACACAACAAATCAACTTTTTGCTCAGGATATTTCACTCTTACTTCCAGCAATAAAGGACGGAGAAATTGCTCTACTATATCTTTACAACTTTTCCGCCAATCATAATAACATACAAACAAATTTTTGTTTAATGTATACCCCAAGTCCTCCAGTTGCCTTATAAACGGCTTGTAAACCCAAGCAGCCACACCAAATCCCCAGCCACATTTACATCCTAACATCTCTCCACCCATAGAACCCATTAATCCGGGAATAAAAATAATTGGTATCAATTCATCGGACATTATTATATTCCACCCTTCTTATTTTGCCTTAATTATATTTATCCGATAAATAGCAATTATATGAATGAAATAGCTCTATTCAACAGCTTTTTCACTACCGTGTTGTTCCCTTGCCTTGCGCCATTGTTCCCGAGCTTTTAGTTGTATTTGCCTCTTTCTTTTGATACTGGGATGCTCTAATGCTATACCGTACCACTTGATAGCTTCGTTATAATACCCGAGCTTCCTGTTTAGTTCCCCATTCAAATATGCCAATGTTACTTCATCCAAGCCGGCCTCATCTATCCGTTCGGTTTGATATGCCTCCTCAAAAAACTTTAATGCATATGCCAAAAATTCCTGTTCTTTCGGGCTTTTAATTTCTCTGTAGAGCCATGCTAACCTCAAGCAAACACCACCGGTATATGCCTTCGATTTCTCTAATATTTGTGCAATAAACAATGCTATTTTAAAACTCTCCTCCGCTTCCCCAAAAGTGCGGACCCCACCAAGGTCCCTTTCCTTCCATTTAGAACTGACCATCTTCTTTACTGTCTTTATTTGATTTTCCCTGATATTAGTAAACTCCCTCTCTGTAGCGGCATAACCGCAAACAGGACATACCCATATATAATAATAATTCGGATTTACGTTGTTTTTATATATAACGTTAAAGTCATCTTCCCGTTTTTTTATTCTGAGTGGACGTGTTCTCATTTTTTTCGTAGTAAAATTGTATTTGCATACACTACAAACACAGTCCTTATCATATAGTAAGTTTTCCATTTTTCTTCTCCCTTTGAATTTAACTCTGTTTAGCCGAGTGTACCGTATTATATTTAATTATTCTTGTTTTGTGCCTTCTATGATAAGCCCGTCCCTAGGGGGATAATAATCTCTGGTTACCAGTTCTCTTTTTACCTCTTGCCCTCCTTGTAAATAAACTTTATGTGTCACAGCCCTGTAGCCTCTTTTCCCGCTTTTGCTGACCTTTTTTTCTGATATGTACATATTCTCGTCCTTTTTTACTTGCATTTTGGGCTCAATTACCTCTAGTACTTCTGATTCAAGATCCACATATGTATTGTCAGTTTTTTTACCGTATAGCCTTATATATATTTCCTCATCCCTGACAAAACCTTCTATATAAACAGGGTACTCCTTATTGTTCCTGAATTTAAGATCTATATAGCCATAGGCAACCGTTGCATCTTGGCCCATTGGGACATAACTTACAGGCAAACCGTGGTTTTGTCTAGACGTTATTTCCATGTCGGACTTGAGAGCGGCCCGGTATAATGTTGTAGACACTTGGCAAACTCCGCCCCCGATTCCGACTGTAAATTCACCGCTGACTATAACAGATGCCTCCTTATAACCTGCTTCTGCGCTCCTCGGACCGGTGCTGTTGTTAAAGGAAAATTCCTCCCCCGGCATCAATACGGTATTATTGATGCTGTTAACTGCAATTTTAATATTCTCCGTCCTGCCCATGTCCTGACTGTTGAAAATTGTAACAGATTCCCCAATCAGATCCTTAATACTACTCAGGTCCCTGCTTGTAATCCCGGGTTCCGTATCCCCGGCTTCTATATCTATCGACATATTATTGAAATTATTTATAGCAACCAATATATTATGTCTTAAGGTATCCCCGTCTATCGCCATGCCTGGGACTTCTTTTGTAATTATAAAATTTCCATTTTTTCTTTCAATCTTGGCATCCACAGGTGCCCTATTAATTGTTTTGGAAATTTCACCGATCTTATCTTCCACCCCCGACAAATCATAATTCGGCATTAATTTGATAGCCCGGAAGCTTTTCCTTAAGTTCAGAATTGTTTTTATTTTATGAAAATAACCTTTCCCCCTGCCCACATTATAGGCTTCTTCTATGCCTTCATCTAATAAATAATACAGATCTATATCTTTGCGGGTCAGGTTCCAAGCATTATCATTGTATACAAGTTGTATTATAAATTCGTCTAATTGTTTTTCCAACTCCTCACTCACCTTTTGTCTCGCTTCGCTGAGCGTAAGTTGGCTAACATCGATGTTATTGATAAAAATGTTAGAAAAAATTTTAGAACTGTCAAACAGCCAAATATATAAATTTATACACAAGAATATTGCAATGACAAAAATAATGATAATTATCCGGATCCTTTTTGCCGGATTTTTATCAATCGACGGGGAAGCATTCATAGCATAGTCCACCTTCCAATAACCCGGGCAACCTGAAGTCAACTCCGGGAAATTTTAGCACATTTTAATATATACTATTTTGCTTCCCTTTAAAATATTCAACAACATTGACGGTCCCAGTAAATCCTTACCTCGTCTCCGGTTTTTATAGAATCTGTATAATTTGCTTTTTTCCCGTTTAACAACAGAATCAGTTTCCCATACGCTTTGCTGCGATCAAAATCAATATAATCGAAAATATCTATAAAAACAGTTCCATCTTTTTTGCCGGGAATTTTTATTACGCTATCGTTACATTTGATTGTAATTTGTTCGCCCGTTAATTCAGTTTTTTTATTAGGGCAATTTACGCTTTTTTGTAGACCTCGCCCGGCCATTTTTCTTTCAATATTTACATAATCTCCACTCTTAATATCTTGTTCCAAAGTTGCTGCTTTTTTATTTATTGTAAAAATATATTTTTCATAATTGATACCCATATATAAACAGAGGTCTTTCATG
>DASRMN010000289.1:0-3453 GCA_035647935.1 Clostridia bacterium
GGAATGTTATAAGTGTATCAATACTTAACTAAAGTTAATTGTATCGAGGACCTGAAGGGGTTAAACGGCAAGGAAATGAAAATATTGGCGGAAGAAATCAGACAATTTTTGATAGATTCGATATCTAAAACAGGCGGGCATTTAGCGTCTAACCTAGGGGTAGTAGAACTGACTTTAGCGCTACATGCTACCTTCAATAGTCCGAAAGATAAAATTATTTGGGACGTTGGGCACCAATCATATATACACAAAATATTGACAGGCAGAAAAAAACAATTTTCATCTCTTAGACAATATAAAGGGTTGAGCGGTTTTCCAAAACGTTGTGAAAGTGAACATGATTCTTTCGGCACCGGTCATAGCGGTACTTCTATATCCGCTGCTATGGGCTTGGCCGCTGTGCGGGACTTAAAAGAAGAGAAATATCATGTTATAGCAGTTATAGGCGATGGAGCAATGACAGGGGGTATGGCCTTTGAAGCTCTAAATCATATAGGACAGAGCAAAAAAAATATAATCATTATACTAAACGATAATGAGATGTCCATATCTCCGAATGTAGGTGGTTTGTCCAGTTATTTGAGTAGAATAAGAACAGCACCTATATATTTTAAGGTCAAGGGTGATGTTGAAAATCTAATTAACCATATTCCTGCTATCGGTAAAAGTGTAATGAAAACCGCGGAAAAAGCAAAGGATAGTATAAAATACTTTTTTGTGCCCGGTATATTGTTCGAGGAGTTGGGTTTTACCTATGTGGGACCTGTCGATGGACATAATTACAATGCTTTATATAAGGTAATCAATCGCATTAAAAATATTAGGGGCCCCGTTTTGTTACATGTGCTGACCCAAAAAGGTAAGGGATATAATTTTGCCGAAAAATCACCAAGCAGATTTCATGGGATCGGTCCCTTTAAGGTAAAAACCGGGGAATCTGTTTCTAGTGAAACGGGGCCAACATATTCTGAGATTGCAGGGGATACCCTAGTGGAATGCGCAAAACAAAATGAAAAAATAGTTGCCGTTACGGCTGCCATGCCAACCGGCACAGGTTTAAATAATTTTGCCAATAAATACCCCGATAGGTTTTTCGATGTTGGAATTGCTGAGCAACATGCAGCAACATTTGCAGCCGGAATGGCTGCCGGGGGATATAAGCCGATTTTTGTGGTTTATTCTACATTTTTACAAAGGGCGTATGACCAGATAATACACGACACGTGTATTCAAAACCTACCTGTTACTTTTTTAATAGACCGTGCGGGGCTAGTAGGTAAGGACGGGGAGACCCATCATGGCGCCTTTGATGTTTCTTTTTTATCTTGTATTCCGAATCTGACTTTTATGGCACCGAAGGACGGCTTGGAATTGAAGGAAATGATCAAATTTGCCATAGCGTACAACGGGCCTACAGCGATTCGCTACCCTAGAGGGATTGCACAACCGGGAAACAAGGAATTATCCAATTTTATAGAACTCGGCAGGGGAGAAGTTGTTTACAAAACGGGAAACGATGCCTTGATAATCGCTCTGGGGACCACCACTCAAGTAGCACTGGATATATGCAAAGAATTGCGAAATGGTAATATTCACACTACCTTGGTCAATCCTAGGTTTGTTAAGCCCCTCGATAAAAATCTTATTATTAATTTAGCAGAAAAACATAAAAAAATATACGTTATTGAGGATAATGTGAAAATCGGAGGTTTCGGAAGTCAGGTTCAAGTATTATTAAATGATTATAAAATTTTTAAAGGAGTGAAAGTATTTGCATTCCCCGACCGATTTGTGGAGCACGGGGATGTTGATGTTTTATATAAAGACATGGGTTTAGCTAAAAAAGACATAATTAAAAAAATCGGAAATGATTTTAATTCCCCTGTTTTTTTAAATATTGCAATAACAAAATAATCAGAGGAGTTATTATGAGCAAAAAAGAAAGGATAGATACTTTATTGGTCCAAAAAGGTTTTTTTGATAGTAGAGAAAGAGCGAAAAGGTCTATAATGGCCGGACTCATTTTTGTCAATAACCAGAAAGTTGACAAGCCCGGTACAAATGTAGACAAAAATTCTTCCATATTAGTAAAAGGGGATGCTATTCCCTACGTTAGCAGAGGAGGATTGAAGCTGGAAAAAGCAATAGATAAATTTGATATAGTGTTAAATAATAAAATTTGTTTGGACATAGGAGCGTCGACAGGGGGATTTACCGATTGCATGCTTCAGAATGGGGCCCGGAAAGTGTATTCTATTGATGTGGGATACGGGCAACTTGATTGGAAGCTGAGGCAGGATTCAAGGGTAATTGTTATGGAAAGAACAAATATCAGGTATGTCACACCGGATGATATTGGGGAAATGGTGGATTTTGCATCTGTAGATGTTTCGTTTATATCTCTAAAATTAGTGTTCCCTGTATTAAAAAGACTTCTTAAGAACAGCGGGGAAATAGCTGCATTAATTAAACCGCAATTTGAGGCAGGCAGGGAAAACGTTGGTAAAGGGGGTGTAGTAAGGGATATAAATGTCCATAAAAGTGTTGTATCAGATATTGTTGCATTTGCCAAGAAAATTAAATTCCGGATAATCGGTTTTACATATTCTCCTATCAAGGGCCCAAAAGGGAATATAGAGTATTTGCTATATATGAGGAATACCGACATTTTTAATAACAAGTTTTTGAGTATGGAATACATAGACGATATAATTAATCAATCACATTTGAACAATCGTTAAACAATGGTTAAACTATCGTTAACAGGGGGGTATCAAATGAAATACACTAGGCATAAAAAAATACTTGAAATTATCGAAACCAAGGAGATAGAAACCCAAGAGGAGTTGTCGGATGAATTGAAAAAACAGGGATTGAACGTAACCCAAGCCACAGTATCTAGGGATATTAAGGAACTCAGATTAATTAAAATTTTAGTTGGGGACGGAAAATATAAGTATGTAACATTAAACAATCAGGACAACATTTTATCAGATCGTCTGGTAAAGATATTTAAAAATTCAATCATATCAATTGACCATGCCGGAAATATTTTGGTGATGAAAACTTTAACAGGGTCTGCACAGGCTGCTGCTGCCGCAATAGATGCTGCCGGTTTGGACGAGGTAGTGGGAACAATTGCCGGGGATGATACCATTTTTTTGTTAATCAGGGATGAAAGCAGGATGGAAGAAATTATAAAACATTTTAGGAAACTGATGAAATAAAATAGGCATACCCGGAGAAAATTGATTAAATGTTCTAAATGGGCCTTTTTTATACATGGGGTAGGATTATAATAACAGTTTTATTATATTTTATGTATTATAAACATGTCTCCAAAAAGCCAACCTAATTATAGCAGATAAATAGGCAAAAATAATTTGTTAAATTAGGATGGCGGGAGAGAGAATTAAATGAATATTTTCAAAAGGCTCAAATCAATTTTAGCAG
>DASRMN010000290.1:0-4516 GCA_035647935.1 Clostridia bacterium
CTTATAAGTACTGCTAAGCAAAGAAATGTAATTTGGGTGGAACAAAGTTCCACCCAAATTACATTTTGCCCGCATTTTATTTCACGCATCCTGCTATCTATTCCCCGGCCACCGATATATCTTTTATTTTTAGCGAAGGCGAACCTACATATGTTATATCAGGCATTGTAAACCTCAAATCCTCACCGACAGCCTCGATGTTTTTTAATACCTGATAAAAATTACCGGCTATTGTAATTTGGTTGACCGGCCTTTCTATTTTTCCATTTTTAATATAGTACCCCTTGGCAGCCAATGAAAAATCTCCGGAAATGGTGTTTGCTCCCGAATGTAACCCTTGTAATTCCGTAATGATTAATCCCTCATCCATAGACAACACCATGTCCCCATATGTGTTTAAGCCCGGCTGTATATACAGATTTGAGGGTGCAACTGTCATTGAACCCTTATAAGAAGACTTATATCCATGTCCTGTAGATTCAACACCATCCTTTTTAGCTGTTTTTAAATTATGAAGTAGACCCTGTAATATTCCCTCTTCAACCAGCGACATTTTTTCACTCGCGACTCCCTCGCTATCAAAAGAACGGCCGGCTACCCCATCAACCATAAACGGGTCATCTATAATGGTAAGAGGCATACTCCCAATTGCTTCCCCCAGCTTCCCTTTTAATAGGGAACGCCCTTTTTGCACATTATCGGCTGAAAAAATACCCGAAAAAGTTTTTAACAAGTCCGCACTTGCAATATTCTCCAGCAATATATTATAAGTTTTGCTCTTTACAGGTTTTGCCCCCAAATAGGACAAAGCCCTGTCCGCTGCTCGTTTTGCTAGGGATTCGGTATTAAAATCCCTGAAATCCCGACAGATTTTAAATGCATCGGCATTTTGAATTTCGTTATTCTCCTGAACAATAACCGAGATATAAGAAAGTGCAAAATTTGATTTTTCATTCTTGTCCAGTCCCTTGGTGTTATACAATCCCCTCTCATTTTCATAATCATTGTATATACAATCATTGACATTTATAACTCTGTTGTCTACAGAGTAGGCTTCTCTTTCAAGTTCCTTTATAAAATCAAGTTTTTTGTCTATGGGAACTTCCGCCAAACCATCAGAACATAAATCTATCTCTTTATATTCCTTTGAGCCTTTAAATATGGTTTCTTCTTCCTCATTTTCAACTATTTCAGCATTTTCTCTTGCCATTTCAACTAAAACTTCTATGGCGCTTTCGTCAATTTTTTCTGTATAGGAGTATCCCATCTGCTTGTTATAAACGCCTCTGAAGGATATTCCCCCCTCTTTTGATACTGTATAATTGTCTATTTCCCCTTTGAAAACCTTACAACTGAAACCGCCATTGTTTTCATAAAAAATTTCCATGTCTGTGAAACCTTCATTTTTGCCGTGTTCAAAAATTGATCCTTTTAATCTATCCATGTCCATGCTATTTACCCCCACTCCTGCCCCCAACAGTAATTTCGCTTACCCTGATCATTGGTTGACCTACATTTGTAGGTATGGCACCGCTAATAGAACCGCACATACCCTGCCCATATTCTAAATTGTTGCCCACCATATCAATTTTATGAAGTATATCGGGACCATTTCCTATCAAGGTAGCTCCCCTCATAGGTCTGTCTACCTTGCCATTCTTAACCAAATATCCCTCCATAACAGCAAAATTAAAATCACCGGTAGCGGGATTAACGGAGCCTCCGCCCATGTATTTCGCATAAATACCACATTCCGTGTTTGAGATAATTTCCTCCGGGGTGGATTCACCTGCTGCTATATATGTATTTGTCATTCTGGATGTGGGAGCAAATTTATATGATTGTCTCCGCGCTGAACCCGTTGTGTCCATTTTCATCCTCCTAGCATTTAATTTATCTATCATGTAGCCTTTTAAAATGCCGTTTTCTATTAATATATTCTTTTTGGTAGGTTCACCTTCATCATCAATATTAGAAGAACCCCAAGCATTTGGAATTGTACCGTCATCTATAGCGGTAACAATGTTTGTTGCTACCTGTTGTCCGATTTTATCCGCAAAAACCGAGCCTTTTTTTGCTACAGATGTGGCTTCTAATCCATGGCCGCAAGCCTCATGAAATATAACCCCTCCGAATTTGTTATCTATTATAACCGGAAATCTGCCACCGGGGCATGGCTCCGCTCCCAACATTGTAACTGCAATCCTAGAAGCTTCTCTTCCATACCGTCCCACATCTATTTTATCGTAGAATTCAAATCCCATATGCGCTCCGGGGCTATACAGGCCGGTCTGCATTTCATTATCTTTTGATGCTATGGATTGGATTGATATTCTTGTCCTTATTCTTTCATCCTTCGCAAGTCTCCCATCCGAATTAGCAACCAATATATTTTGATTATAATCTAGGTACCTCACTATAACTTGGGATATTCTATCACTGTAACTGTCGGCAGCCTCATGTGCTTCCCTCATCACGGCAACTTTTTGGTTTTTGCCGATGCTACTTGGCAGATATTCTATAGGATTGATATTTTTATAGTCATATCTTACGAAATCCAGTTCCATGTCCCGTTTTGTTCCTTGCATCGCTTCGCCGGTTTTAACAGCCATATTTATCAATGCATCTTTGTTATGTTGGTTTGTATAGGCATACACACTGTTGAAACCCTTGAAAATTCTAATTCCGACACCGAAATCCCTACCCGAGATACTATTCTCCACCCTACCGCCTACCATCGTAATCTCTGTATTGTACCTGTCTTCAACAAATACCTCCGCAAAATCCCCTCCGGTCGATAATGCAACCATGATTATATCCTCAATAAATTTTTCATTTAACATCTGTTTCCTCCCTAATACACAGGTTATAAGATAATATTATCAAAATCATATGATTATCGCCTTTGTGTTTTCCAATGTTGCTACAGCCCTTTTTAAAATATTTATTATTTTTAACGCATTGTCTGAATCCTGACCACCCTCATCTTCAATTTCTGCTATGCGGTTGGTAAAATACTCAATGTCTTTATATATGATACTCTTTGTGCTTTCATGTAATTCTTCTATATCCTCTTTTATTAATTGAACTAATTTAGTTTTTTCATCTTTTCTGATACTAAAAATATATTTTACTATCTTATATGTTGTAATTCCCAACAAAATTGATGTAGTCAACCCCATTAAAATTGAACCCTTACCTGTTCTTTTTTTCCTTCCTATGGTCCTGAGTCCTGAAATTGTTCCCAGTACATTTAATCCCTTAAAGGTTCCGCTATAATTTAGGACAACTAACGGAATACCCAACGCCGCCGCAGTCGACACAGTATTTATAACTACATTCCTAAATTCATGGTCATTTGTAACGTCATCAAAAAAACTGTGATCCAACTCATATTCCTTTCTAAAAAGGGAGAGTTGTTCATCAGAAACACGAAAACAATTTTGAATATCCCTTAATAACTTTTTCTCATTGTTTGTTTCAATGTAGTCTGATTTCATTAGAATAATCAGGTCCTTCATTAAAGAAAACCGAAAAATATTTTTTTCCTGCTCATTTAGATATCTATCTAAATCTATTTCCTCGCGTATTGTTGAAAAATCCACTTTTTTTGTAATAATGGAATTTAGTAACTGAATTCGTTCCCCGGAGGGTAATCGAATTTTATTTATAATTCTATAAAATTCTGCCAACCTCAACTGGTTATGATCATTATCCGCAAGAACCATAGCACTCAACAATTTACCATATAAAAGTTTAACGTTCAGTGGCATACTTTCCAAGCTTCTTATGCTCTTGTTCATTTTTTTACCCACTTCCCATGTTAATATAATATATCAAAATTATATTTCTATGTTTTTTTATAAATCCCTCTATTTACATATGAAAACGAATGAATCCCGTCATCACCATATTTAATAATATAAAATCACATAAGTTCCCCAAACATTATTTCTTCAGGGGGAATTATCTTTTTATATATTAGATCCGCAACTCCATCCTCCTCGTTTGATTTTGTAATCCAATCCGCATTTCTTTTTATTTCTTCTTCACCGTTTTCCATAGCCACCCCCAGTCCTGCATACCGTATCATGGTGAGGTCATTGTAATGATCACCTACAGCTACTACCTCGCTTAGGGGGATCCCCAATATTGATGCTATTTTCTTAAGGCTGTGACCCTTTGTGGCCCTCTTATCCAGAATTTCTATATTATTTTTGCCGGAGCTGGATATATCAATGTCCTTTATATCTGTCAACCTTTCTCTTACCCTATTTGCTTTTTCCGAACTATCACATATTATAAAAATACTTGCAACCCTTCCCCCGTTTTGAACAAAAAAATTATAATTGACTTTTTTATGTGTTTTTGAAAACAAAACAACATATATAGGATATAACAAGGATTTAAATTTAGGTTTTTTCGTCCTGAACATATAATCACGAATTTTTCTAATTCGCTCCAATGGATTTTTAATATAATTATATCTGGCATCGCTTATATGATAATATATATC
>DASRMN010000291.1:0-6282 GCA_035647935.1 Clostridia bacterium
ATTTTAATCATATTAACCCGAAATCTAGGTTTTTGAACATCGGGTTTTTATTTATTTCTATAAATATAGTTTAAACCCGGGTAAATGGGAATATATATAGAAAAGGAGGGGGAATATGGATGAAAAGAAAAAATATCTCTGGCATAATAATACTATTATTTATTTTTCTATTTTCCGGTGTAGCTAACGGCTATACAGATGACAAAAATGTATATGTAATACCAATTAAGGGAGATATAACCCCGGCTACCTATTATCATGTAAGGCATAATTTAAAAATTGCGGAACAGGATCCCAATGCTGTAGCCGTTATATTTGAAATTGATACCTTTGGTGGCAGAATTGATTCTGCTGAAAAAGTAAGCAGGCTGATTTTGGATACAAGTCTACACACTATATCCTTTGTTAACACAAAAGCGGAATCTGCGGGTGTTTTGTTGACCATTTCCGCAAATGACATTGCTATGGCGCCCGGAGGTACTGTAGGGTCGGCTGAAACAATTCCAAATACGGAAAAAGTACTCTCCGCTTGGGTGGGTATACTCAGGGGTGTGGCGCAAGAGAAGGGAAGGGACGAACAAATAGTAGTGGCCATGGCGGATAAATCCGTAGATATACCGGGTGTTGTCGGAAAAGACAGATTATTAAACATTACGACATCGGATGCTCAAAAATTAGGGTTTATTGATACAGTTTCCAAAAATTATGACCAAACCTTGAATACATTGGATATACCCTATAATAATATAATTATGGCCGAAACCACCAATGCTATCAGGTTAGCACAGTTTGTTACCAATCCGTATGTAGCACCCATTTTATTGACAGTAGGATTTGCCGGTTTTCTGGCCGAAATATTTATACCGGGTTTCGGCGTAGCAGGAACAGTAAGCCTGATTTCGTTTGCGCTTTATTTCAGCGGCAATGTATTGGCCGGTAATACCGGATGGTCAACTGCTATTATCTTTTTAGTAGGCATAGTCTTGTTAGCCATAGAGGCTTTTATTCCCGGTTTTGGTGTAGTGGGTGCGGGTGGAATATTATGTATAATTATCAGTATTTTTCTGGCGTCCAGCAGTGCTATAACCGCATTGGTTTCGTTGCTGGTTTCATTTGTTTTGACCTTGATTATTTTCGTTATTATTTTAAGGTATGCTCCGAAAAATAAACATTTTAGTCGTATAATATTGGACACCAGATTAGACAAAAATAGGGGTTTTACCTCGTTTGACAGTTATGATAAATATATGGGCCAAACCGGCACGGTGGTTACACCACTCAGGCCTTCAGGCACAATATCCATAGATGGACAATTGCTGGATGTAGTTTCTGAAGGGCAATTTATAGCAAAAGAGGAATTAGTGGAAGTGAGCAGAATAGAGGGTATAAGGATAGTGGTAAGAAAAATTAATTAGGAGGGATTTTATGCCACAATTAATGGTATTAATAGTTGCGATAGCGATAATATTTATTGTTTTATCCATTATTTTGAGTTTTATACCGGTGGGATTATGGATTACAGCCTTTTTCTCCGGGGTCAGAGTTGGTATATTTACTTTAGTAGGAATGAGATTTAGAAGGGTTCAACCGAGTCGCATAGTTAACCCTATGATCAAGGCGACTAAGGCGGGATTAGAGCTAGATATAGACAGTCTTGAAGGACACTATCTGGCAGGTGGCGATGTAAACAGTGTAGTAAATGCCCTGATTGCGGCGCAAAGAGCAGAGATCAATCTTGAATTTGAAAGAGCCGCCGCCATCGACTTGGCAGGTAGGAATGTGTTGGAAGCAGTTCAGGTAAGTGTTAATCCAAAGGTAATTGAAACACCTAAAATATCGGCTGTTGCCAAAGACGGTATAGAGGTAATGGTAAAGGCAAGAGTAACTGTGAGGGCAAATATAGAAAGACTTGTCGGGGGTGCCGGGGAAGAAACAATTATAGCTAGGGTTGGTGAAGGTATAGTTACAACCGTAGGTTCCTCAGGTTCTCATAAGGATGTATTAGAAAATCCGGACTCAATTTCCAGGACGGTTTTGGAGAAAGGATTAGATGCGGGTACAGCTTTTGAAATTCTATCCATTGATATTGCAGATATAGATGTTGGCAGAAACATCGGTGCGGAGTTACAGACAGACCAGGCAGAAGCGGATAAACGAATTGCACAAGCCAAAGCGGAAGAGAGAAGAGCAATGGCTGTGGCTAAGGAGCAGGAAATGAGGGCTACCGTGGAAGAAATGAAGGCCAAAGTGGTAGAATCTGAGGCTGAGGTGCCAAAGGCTATGGCAACGGCTCTACGAGAGGGCAAAATTGGAGTAATGGATTACTATAAATTACAAAATATATTGGCTGATACAGGTATGAGAGAATCTATTTCCAGACTCAGCGGCGACGACAAAAAAGGAGAAGGAAAAGATTTAATGAAATAGAAGGCTAACTTTTTACTGTCAAAGGAAGTGGTTATATGAATTTTAGGACTATACTGACTTTTATAGTTATTGCTTTTATAAGTTCCTTGCTAAATAAAAATAAAACATCAACCAAACCAACCGTTAAAACGGATAGGTCTGCACCTTCAGAATCCCCGCCCGTTGATAAAACCCCTAATTCTGTTGAAAACAGAAGAAAGAGTTTTTCTAAAGAGTTGGAAGGATTATTCGAAGAAATAAAAATAGAATTTGACAGAATTCACGGGGGTGGCCAGAAGGAACAGGTCCATTCATCTGTGGAGGGGGCCGCCGAAGAGGAAAACAGTTCCGGTGCAAAACAAAAATTGCATTCCTCGAAAGAAGCTCCGGCAAAAGATGCCAGAAGAATTGCAGGCGATGTATATGAGAGGGAAATAGGAAAAGAAGCATATATCGGGTTTGACAGAAAATCTATTCTTCAGGGAATTATAATGTCTGAAATTTTACAAAAACCGAAAGTTTTGAAAAGATAAGGTCCGCCTTATCTTTTTTACTTATAAAACAGGTCTATTAGAATTATTTCAAGCATAAAAATTTAATATAATAGGAGGTATGCCAAATGGGAGAAAGCGGTGGAATAAAAAAAAGCCTAGCTGAAATATTGGAACTGCCAAAGGATATTGTACTGGATCTGCCTAAAATTATAATGATCGGCAACCTCCAAATTTATATAGAAAACCATAAAGGCATCTTGGAATATGCAAACGATAGGATAAGGATCAATACAAAGAATGGGATTTTATCTATCATGGGAAAAAATTTGGTGCTAAAAAATATTGTTACAGAAGAGATCATTATCATAGGGGAAATCAATCAGGTAGGGTTTATCGATTGAGGGGTGGATATATTGTTGGCGTTGAAACTATGGAACTATATGAGGGGTTATGTAATTATAAGGGTTGAGGGGTTGACGTTAGAGAAATTCATAAACATGTGTACAGCTAGGAATATTTATTTATGGGATGTAAAAAGGATTGGTAATACTACTTTGGAAGCGAAACTGGGAATTAAAGGATTTAGAGATTTAAGAAAAATTGTCAGGAAATTAGGATGTAAAGTATCCATATATCAGAAGCACGGTTATCCTTTTTGGATACACAAGTTAAAAAAAAGGAAAATGCTTTTAACGGGAGCATTTTTTTGTTTCCTGCTGTTAATTTTTGTATCCACCTTCATATTCACTATTGAGGTAGTAGGCAATAAAGAGGTTGAAAAAACTGAAATAATATCTAAACTGGACGCCCTTGGACTAAGACCGGGCACAAACAGATATTTTATCAATCTCCGAAAATTAGAAAATCGGCTAATATTAGATATAGATCGACTGGCCTGGGTTGGGATAGAGCTGAAAGGTGTTAAAGCAAAAATAGAGGTAGTAGAAAAGATAATACCCCCGGGCAAAGTGGATAAAAACATTCCATGTAATATTATAGCTAAAAAAAATGGAGTGATAGAAAAGATAATAGCTAGAAATGGGGATCCTGTAGTCGAAAAAGGTGATATAGTTAAAAAAGGAGATATTCTAATCAGTGGAATAGTTCAATTGGAACCGACAGAGGAAAATATACTGGTCCATTCTTATGGGGAAGTGTATGCCAAAACCTATTATGAGGCGATCAAAAGCAGGAGTTTAACCGAAATTAAAAAAAAGAAAACAGGGCAGAAATTTATAAAAAGGACCTTAAATTTAGGAAACATGGAGCTTTCTTTTAACAAAGGTGAGATTCCATATGAATTTTATATTGTAGAAAAAAAATCTAAGAAACCTTTACAATGGAGGAAAATAGGATTACCTGTCGAATTTATAACAGAAGAATATTATGAGGCCAAAAAAATCAAAACACCAATCAGTGAAGTTGAAGCAAAAAACTATGTCCATAAAGAAGCTTTAAACAACATTTTGGAAGAAATACCTTTTGAGGCAGAAATTTTAAATACACAAGTTGATTTTGATGTTAAAGATGGGGTTTTATATGGTAAAGTTATTATAGAAGTATTGGAGGATATTGTAGAACAAAGGATACTACAGATTGGAGAGGACTAATTATTGGAAAACAAATTTAAAAGGAGAATAGAGGCCGGAGAACAGGACTTTGTTAGGCAATTATTCGGCAACTTTGACGAAAATTTAAAGATAATCAATCAATCCTTAGAAGTAGATATTGTACAAAGAAACGGAGATATCCTAATTATGGGGGATAAAAACAATGTTTTGTTGGGCGAAAAGCTAATAGGGCAATTGACGGAGCTGGTCAGAAAAGGGGAAAGTCTTACAACACAAAATGTATCTTATGCTATAGAATTGTTATCGGAAGGGGAGCAGGAGCAAATACAATCCCTAGCCGGGGATATAATATTCATTACAGACAGGAATAAGCCCATTAAGCCGAAGACCATGGGACAAAGAAGATATATTGAACAAATACAGTCTAAAGATTTAACATTTGGTATAGGCCCTGCCGGTACCGGTAAAACTTATTTAGCGGTTACCATGGCGGTGAAGGCTCTAAGGAATGAAGAAGTAAATAGAATTATTTTAACGAGGCCGGCGGTGGAGGCAGGCGAGAGTTTGGGCTTTTTGCCCGGGGATTTAAAGGACAAGGTGGATCCCTATTTAAGACCCCTAAATGATGCTCTTTTTGATATTCTCGGTTCGGAGAGATTTCAAAAATATATGGAAAGGGGTATGATAGAGGTAGCACCCTTGGCCTATATGCGGGGGCGGACGTTGAACAATTCCTTTATTATTTTGGACGAGGCTCAAAATTCTACCAGGGAGCAGATGAAGATGTTTTTAACCCGAATAGGCTTGGGTTCAAAAGCTGTAGTGACGGGGGATATTACTCAAATAGATCTCCCCGAAGGCAAATATTCCGGCCTGAAACATGTAGAAAAGGTATTAAAAGGCATAAGTGAAATTGGATTTGTGTACTTGACGAGTAAGGATGTTGTAAGACATCGTTTGGTTCAGAAAATCGTCAACGCCTATGAGAAATATGATACCAGAAAGAAATCTAGGTAAAAAATAAGATTAACATATATATACTAAACGGCGAAGGAGGAGCATTATGAACAGCTCTACCGGAAGGCTTTTTCAAAAGAAATCAATCAAGAATCTTTCTATAGCCTTGTTATTTTTTGTCAGTTTGTTTTTTATATTATCAACAAGTTTAAATCCGGAAAAGTTTGATTTGGAAGTGGGACAAAAAGCTCCGGAAGACATAAGAGCCCCTAAAGATATAGAAGATAAGATTAATACGGAGCGTGCGAGACAAAAAATTGCAAACACGGTGAAACCTGTTTATAAATTGAATCCCGGTGTCCATGTGGAAGTTAAAAAGGACATAGAAAATTTCTTTTTATTGGTATACAGGCTTCGCGAAGATGAAGAATTGATAGAAACGGAAAAAATAACACAGCTTACATCAAAAAATGATTTGAATATAGGAATGGTTAACACAAGGGTAGCCATAACAGCCCCTTTGGAAAGATTAAAATATTTAGAGAGTTATATAAACGAGATAGCAACGCAAAATATGAATGCGGGTATAAACGTTGAAGATTTACAAAGACAAAAAAGCAGTATTAAGGAATATATAACAAATTTGGACGAGTTTGACAGTGAGCTGAAGGATTTGGCAGTTTCTATAATTTATGCTACAATTCGTCCGAACAAATTTTTAGATGAGGAGGCCACTAAAAAAGGGATAGAACTGGCAAGAGAGAATGTAGATAAAGTAATAATACGAAAAGGGGATAACATAATCAGGGAAGGCGAAGTCATTACGGGTGATAGATTAGAATTATTGGGTGAAC
>DASRMN010000292.1:0-4097 GCA_035647935.1 Clostridia bacterium
ATTATAAGGTATCGTATTAGTCCCATCAATATATCTGTGCATACAACTAATGGTGAACTCAGAAAAAGAATGCTTAATAATAAATTCGCCGGTGATATTTTAGGCACATTAGTAAAATTAGCAAAAAACAATATTGAAATGAATTGTCAAATTGTGCTTTGTCCCAACCTGAACGATAAAGAAGAATTGGACAATACTATCAGGGATTTAGGAAGGTTAAACAACAGTATAAAAAGTGTGGCGGTTGTGCCTGTGGGTCTGACAGCCCATAGGGAAGAACTGCAAAAAATAGAACCATTCGATGAAAAAGGTGCATCATGTGTTATAGACCGGGTTAAGGTATGGCAAAAAGGGTTCAGGGATTCTGTTAACCGTAACTTTGTATATGTTTCGGACGAATTTTACATATTGGCAAACAGGGGTTTCCCGACCTACGAAAGTTATGACGGATTTCCCCAATTGGAAAATGGGGTAGGGCTGGTAACCAAGTTTGAACACGAATTTTATCAACACTTAAAGACGTTGCAGTGCACAATCGAAGTTTATAAACACGTTACGGTAGTCACAGGTACGGCTGCGTGTAGATTAATTCGGGAAATATGCGATGATCTGGTTAAAGAAGTTAAGCATTTAAAAATAGAGGTAATATGTGTGGAAAACAGGTTTTTCGGTGGATATATTTCTGTAAGCGGATTAATTACGGGGAGGGACATATATGATGTCCTAAAAAATAAGTATTTGGGCAATAAAGTTGTTCTACCTCAATCCATGGTTAAATCAGATGAAAAAATATTTTTAGACGATTATACCGTTACCGAACTGGAAACAAAGCTCGGGGTACCTGTTCAGATAAGTGAGGTGGAGGGCAAAAAATTTATACAGACAATTTTGAGCCCGGAAAACAAAGCAAAAGAAGGTGAGGATGAATGTCTAAACCAATTGTAGCAATTGTAGGACGGCCGAATGTGGGTAAATCGACTTTATTTAATAAAATATTGGGGAGCAGGGTCTCTATAGTAGACAATAAGCCGGGAATAACTAGGGATAGAATTCATGCAGAGGCAGATTGGTTAAGATACAATTTTACCTTGATAGATACCGGTGGATTGGATTTGGATTCAAAAGAAATAATACCGATACAAATGAGGAGACAGGCAGAACTGGCTATGGAGATTGCAGATGTGATAATATTCGTAACCGACGGTAGAGAAGGGTTAACATCTGTAGATCATGATATTGCGCAAGTGCTCAGAAGGGCCAAAAAACCCATAATAGTTACATTAAATAAGGTGGATACAAAACATCAATCGGAACATTTTTATGAATATTATGAATTGGGAATGGGGGAACCGGTTGAAATATCTGCCGCGTTGGGGCTGGGTATAGGGGATCTCCTAGATGAGGTTGTACGGCATTTTAAAACCGATGAGGGAGAAGGTTATGATGACGATGTTATCGGTGTAGCCATAATCGGAAAACCGAACGTAGGCAAATCCTTGCTTGTTAACCGTATATTAGGGGAAGAAAGGGTAATCGTCAGTGATGTTGCGGGGACTACAAGGGATGCCATAGATACACCGTTTACCGATGGGGATGATAGATATGTTCTTATAGATACCGCGGGTATAAGGAGGAAAAGCCGTGTTAAGGAAAATATAGAAAGGTACAGCGTTATACGTGCCGTCGCAGCCATTAAAAGGGCAAATGTATGTTTGTTGGTTATAGATGCCACCGAGGGGGTCACAGAGCAGGACAAAAAAATTGCCGGATATAGTCATGAAAATGGTAAAGGCATGATTATTCTCATTAATAAATGGGATATGATTAAAAAGGATAATAAAACGATGAGTGGGTTTATAAGGGAGATTCGTAACGAACTCAGTTATATTATTTATGCCCCGGTCTTGTTTATTTCAGCACTTACAGGCCAAAGGGTGAATAAAATATTAGAAGAGGTCAAAAATGTTGCAGCTCAAAATTCTAAAAGGGTATCAACAGGGTCCTTAAATGAGGTAATAGGGGAAGCTATGCTGTTAAACCAGCCCCCATCTGATAAAGGAAGAAGGCTGAGAATATTTTATGCCACCCAAGCTTCCATAAGGCCACCCACGTTTGTTTTATTCATAAACGATAAGGACCTTATGCATTTTTCATATCTAAGGTACTTGGAAAATAAGATCAGGGAAAATTTTGGATTTGAAGGGACGCCTATTCGTTTTATTTTGCGTCAGAAAACAGGGGGGGATTGATCGATGTTTAAAAATCTCTTGCTCATTTTAATTTCATATCTTATCGGAAGTTTATCAACATCCTATTTAATAGCAAAATTTTTTGCTAGAATCGACATAAGGGAACACGGAAGCGGAAACCCGGGCTCTGCAAACATATTGAGAACATTAGGCACAAAAGCAGCTATCCTCACGTTTTTGGGTGATTTGTTCAAGGGTGCAATAACGGTATATCTGGGGAATATGCTCGGTGGAACTATTATGGCACTATTGTGTGGGATAGCGGTGGTTATTGGTCATAACTGGCCTATATTTTTGGAATTTAAGGGGGGCAAAGGGATTGCAACAACCATAGGAGTCATTATATTGGTTAAGCCCCTAGTGGCACTTGTTTGTATATCTATAGGGGTGGCTATACTATTTAAATTTAAATATGTATCCTTAGCCTCCATTGTTGGGATTATTATTTTACCGTTTGTTATAGTAATATATGGATTTAATTATTTCTTATTTGGACTTATTTTAGCTTTATTGGCTATATATAGACATCGTGAAAACATTAAGAGACTTTTGGAAGGTAATGAAAGAAAAATTGGGGAAAAATCTGGTGTGAACTAGATAAAAACTAAAGGGGAGTATTAAATGAGTGATTTCAGTATTGCTGTCCTAGGGGCGGGTAGCTGGGGGACAGCACTAGGTATAGTGCTTTGTAACAAAGGGCATAGAGTTAATTTATGGATGAGAAGTGAGGAACAATACAGGAACATGGTGAGTACCGGTAAAAACGATAGGTATCTGCCTAATATTAACTTGCCCGACAATTTAAATTTATATGTTGATTTACGAAAATCGGTTTTAAATGCGGATGCTGTGCTTCTATCCGTGCCGTCTCAGTCTGTCAGGGAAATTTTGCGAAAAATAAACCC
Source organism: Clostridia bacterium (assembly GCA_035647935.1). GTDB lineage: Bacteria > Bacillota > Clostridia > Peptostreptococcales > Natronincolaceae > JAAZJW01. The sequence goes on from DASRMN010000292.1 coordinate 3,155, forward strand.
CTATTTAAGGGGTAGTGAAATAATTATAAATTCTTCTAAAGGGTTAGAAAGGGACACCCATTTAACAATATCTCAGGTTGTCAACGACGAACTGCCTGATAATGAGTTTGCTGTATTGTCGGGTCCTTCACATGCGGAAGAAGTTTGTAAAAATATGCCCACGACTGTTGTGGTTGCCTCGAAAAGCAAAGTTACGGCGGAGTTGGTACAAGATTTATTTATCACTCCCGAGTTTAGAGTGTATACCAATCCGGATGTGATTGGAGTGGAACTTGGAGGAGCATTAAAAAATGTGATTGCTTTCGGAGCGGGAATAGCAGACGGATTGGGATTCGGAGATAATGCAAAGGCTGCTCTGATAACCAGAGGTATCAGTGAAATTGCACGGTTGGGTAAGGTTATGGGTGCAAACAGGTCAACATTTGCAGGGTTGTCGGGTATTGGAGACTTAATTGTTACATGTACGAGTATGCATAGCAGAAACAGAAGAGCAGGTATTTTAATTGGGGAAGGCAAAGGGTTAGAAGAGACACTCAAAGAGATAGGTATGGTTGTGGAGGGAATAATGACTACAAAAGCGGCCTATGAGTTAGCACAAAAATACAACGTTGAAATGCCAATCACACAGGAAATATATAATGTTATTTATAACGGCGGCAACGCAAAGGAAGCCGTGACAAATCTGATGACACGAAGTCGTAAGCATGAGATGGAAGAAGTGGTGGGTGATATGAACCTGAGTTGGTAGGAGATAGGAATGGTAATGCTCCCCGGGGCCCGATAAATTCTCCCTCAATCCCTGAATGAACATTTTCTTATATTCCTTTTTTATTTTATAAAAATAACAAGCATAAAGTTTCGAAGGTTTAAATATAAAATAGTGGAAGGAATAAAGTATGTGTTAGGTCATATTATTGGTATCCAAGCATATATTTATAATATT
>DASRMN010000293.1:0-11846 GCA_035647935.1 Clostridia bacterium
AGCTAAGGGAATTACCCTTAGCCCTTTATTTTTATTATATGTTCAGATCCAATTCAGTTATATCTGTCTCAACTACAAAAGCTCCCTCGATAGTTGTCAGATCCCCTGCGGCGGCATGTATAACATTGTTGTCGATAATAAGGTCCATTACATCCTTGACCTCTTCCGCTTCCAAGTCTTCTTTAGGAACGGTAACTTTGATGGTTACCTTTTTGTTCTGATCTGTTCTGAAAACCATTTGCAAATATCTATCCATTAATTTTCCTCCTTTCTGTTGAAATGGGTCGGTATACCGTTGTTACAGGCAAGTTGCCTATATTTTCATAAGAAATTATGTCAGGAAGAGACCCTTATTCTTCTTCCAATTCTGAACGTTCTGTTAATGTTACGGTTTTGACATTGTAGGAATAAAGGGAGGCAATAGCAAGTACTGTCTCGTTAATATCTTCTAGGTCGGCATTTGTCTTAAAATTACCGATAGCCCTGCTCATATATTTTTCTTTTCCCTCTTCGTCAACGCCGGTAATAAATTTACAGGATACACTCCTGGCTTCATTCAACTGCATAACTGCCATAATTAACACCTTCTTTCGGATATTTTTATAACCTCGAGGTAAATTCAGCACATTATACACTAGGGAAGAGCCGGATTCAGTGAATTTATGAAAAATCTTTTGGATATAAATATATACATCGATAATATCCAAAATATTGCATTACCATTTATATGTATGGTATAATACTGTAACATTAGTTACTAGCACCAAGTACTAACAACAGTTAATAAGTAAGGAGGCGTTAAAATGAACATAGAGGATATTAAGGATCTTATCATCGCCATAGATAAAACAACCATTGAAAAGGTAGAGATAGAGAAAAACGATTTTAAAATAATGATATCAAAAAAAGCAAACAGTGAGGCTTTTATACCGAAATCGATTATGGGCGAGTCGGAAAATAGCGGTATATCGGCAAGAATAACGGATGGTAATATTCGGGAATTTGAGAATGAAATTAATGAAGTGGAATATGATACGAGTCTTATTGATGACGAAAATATTTTTATTGTAAAGTCGCCTATAGTAGGGACATTTTTTAAGGCACCCGGCCCGGACAGCCCTCCTTTTGTAAATGTAGGGGACATGGTTGAAAAAGGTCAAACCCTATGCATTATAGAAGCTATGAAAATAATGAATGAAATTGAATGCGAACGCGGGGGGCAAATTACGGATATATTTATAGAAGACGAGGGCATAGTAGAGTTCGGGCAACCCTTGATGCTGATCAGGAGGTAATCAATGTTTAAAAAAATACTTGTTGCCAACAGAGGGGAAATAGCCCTTAGAATAATCAGGGCATGTAAGGAAATGGGAATAGGTACAGTAGCGGTGTATTCGGAAATAGACGGGGATTCTACCCACATACATATAGCGGATGAAGCGATTTGTATAGGCCCCGCTTCTCCCAAAAAAAGTTATTTGAATACAAACAGTATAATAAGTGCAGCCTTGGTCACAGGATGTGAGGCCATACATCCCGGCTATGGATTTCTTGCCGAAGATTCTAAATTCGTAGATGTATGCACGGAAAACGGTATAAAATTCATTGGTCCTGAAAAAGAACATATAGAGAAAATGGGAAACAAACCTGAAGCAAGAAAAATAATGAAGGAAATGGGGGTACCTATTGTGCCGGGCTCCGAAGGTTCAATAAATGAAGCCATGGAAGCATTTGATACAGCTAAAAAGATTGGATTTCCTGTTATGGTTAAAGCCTCCTGCGGCGGAGGGGGTAGGGGTATGAGGCTCATTTGCGACGAAAGTGAATTCATTGATAAATTCAACATAGCCAAGTCGGAAGCCATTGCGTCGTTCAACGATGGTTCTATGTATATCGAAAAATTTATAGAAAAACCCAGGCATATTGAATTTCAGGTGTTGGCGGATGACTATGGAAATGCGATTCATCTGGGTGAAAGGGATTGTTCCTTACAGAGAAGGAACCAAAAAATTTTGGAAGAAGCGCCCTGTGCAGTTATAAATCAGAACCTGAGGGCCGAAATAGGTGATGCCGCTCTTAAAGCGGTCAGGGCTATAAACTATGTAAATGCGGGGACTGTAGAATTTCTATTGGACGAACACGATAATTTTTATTTTATAGAAATGAATACAAGGATACAGGTAGAACATACAATAACTGAGATGATAACGGGGATAGATTTGATAAAGGAGCAAATAAAGATAGCATATGGAAAAAGGCTCGATATCTCACAGGACATGGTAAAGATAAACGGTCATTCTATTGAATGCAGAATAAACGCCGAGGACCCTGAAAACGGATTCAGGCCTTGCCCCGGGGAAATAGAAGGGTATTTTGCACCCGGGGGCTATGGAGTCAGGATGGATAGTCATATTTATAGCGGATATACTGTTCCCCCTGTCTACGATTCTATGATCGGGAAACTTATAGTATGGGGAAAGGACAGAAACGAGGCTATAAATCGGATGAAAAGAGCTTTGGATGAAATAATTATTACAGGTATAAATACAAATATCAATTTTCAGAAACAAATATTAAACAGCGAAGACTTTTTGGCAAATAAGACGGGAGGTATGTGTTAAACGAAACATCAGACTGTGTAATAAATAACATGTTCTGATGCCTCTTCGACACATTTCAGGTAGGAGGAGATGAAAAATGCTCAAAGACCTCTTTAGCAGGAAAAAATACGCAACGGTAGTGTTATACAAAGATGACGACAACAAAATAAGAACCGCAACTGTCGATAGTTTTAAAAAGGTTTCCGGCAATAAATCAAAAAAACCCGTTGAAAACAGTCATCCCAGAATGGCTGCTAGGGACAGAATAAATTCCATAATAGATGAGGGAACGTTTATAGAATATGATACAGACCTGGAAACGCTCAATGCACTGGATTTTCCGAACTATATGGAGAAGGTAGAAACCGCAATGCAAAACAGCGGTGAGAAAGAGGCTGTAATAACGGGTGAAGGGAAAATAACAGGTGAAAACTGTGTTATATGTGTAATGGATCCTAATTTCATGATGGGGAGCATGGGTTCCGTTGTGGGAGAGAAAATAACAAGAGCAGTAGAAAAGGCAATCGAAAGAAAACTTCCCATAATCATATTTACCGCCTCCGGAGGGGCAAGAATGCAAGAAGGGATTTTGTCGTTGATGCAGATGGCCAAAACATCTTCAGCTTTGGGCAGGCTGGGCGAGAAGGGATTATTATATATTTCTGTTTTGACGGATCCGACAACAGGCGGGGTGACTGCCAGTTTTGCTATGTTGGGGGACATAATCATCGCAGAACCGGGAGCACTGATTGGTTTCGCGGGCCCTAGGGTTATCGAACAGACCATTAAACAAAAATTACCCGGGGGCTTTCAAAAGGCGGAATTTCTAAAAGAAAAAGGATTTATCGATAAAATCGTTCATAGAAAAAATATGAAGACAGTGTTGTTTAAGATACTTAAAATCCATACATTGGGCGGTGATGACAATGCATAATATTTTGGAGTCTGAAAAGCCCATTATCGAACTTGAAAATAAGATTACGGAATTAAAAAATCTTGCAGGGGAAAACGATGTAGATTTGACTGACGAAATAAATATACTATCAAAAAAGGTCGAAAAGATGAAACAGGATGTCTACAAAAACCTTACACCATGGGAAAAGGTTAAATTTGCACGGCTACAGGAAAGACCCACTACATCGGATTATATAAAGAAACTGGTAAAAGATTTTATAGAGTTTCACGGGGACAGATTTTATGGAGACGATAATTCCGTAATAGGCGGTATCGGAATATTTGAGGACATACCTGTCACGGTTATAGGTCACCAAAAAGGAAAGGATACGAATGAAAATATTAAAAGGAATTTTGGGATGCCCCATCCCGAAGGATACAGAAAAGCGTTAAGGTTGATGAAACAGGCAGAAAAGTTTAAAAGGCCCGTCATAACTTTTATAGATACTCCCGGTGCCTATTGCGGATTGGGTGCGGAAGAACGGGGGCAGGGAGAAGCCATAGCCCGAAATCTTGTGGAGATGAGCAGACTCAGGACGCCAATTATATCTATAGTTATAGGGGAAGGCGGAAGCGGCGGGGCTTTAGGACTCGGTATCGGTGACAGAATATATATGTTGGAAAATTCCATATATTCAGTTATATCACCCGAGGGGCTCGCCAGCATACTTTGGAAGGACATCGCCCTTGCGCCGAAGGCTGCAAATGTTATGAAACTGACGGCACAGGATTTGTTGTCTCTGGGCATTATAGATAATATTATAAAGGAGCCCCCGGGCGGGGCACATAAAGATATAAATTCTACAGCAGGCAATATAAAAAAATGTGTATCGGGTGAATTGGAAGGACTTATGAAACTGGATACTGAGCAATTACTCAATGAAAGATATGACAGGGTGAGGAAAATAGGAATATGGGGATAAAAGGACTTTAGCGATTACAAGTATTGTTACATTTTTTGGTATAACAATATGGGCATATTGCCTGCTAATATGTTATAATAAGCCGGATATGACCTACCCGAAAGGACATCAGGCTTTTAAAAATTATAGCAAAGGAACGTTAGACTGTGTGAAAAGGCACAATTCCTATTTTTCTGTCATCTAGGATAGTAGGGGCAGACGACTCTGTCTGCCCGGGGTGGACAGAGTCGTCCACCCCTACGATTTTCATAGCAATGACATTTTTCACACAGTCTGACGGTTGAACCGTGCAATGAGGGGCCCGATGCACAGGAATAATCAAAAAAGACTGGAGTGATGTAAAAAAGAATGCAGGACAGATATGTCGGTGACGTAGGGGATTTTGGGAAATTCGGCATTCTCCGTCAAATAGCGGATTCGGGATTAAGGGTCGGTGTTAATTGGTATCGCACATATAAACCCGAGGAACACCACAATAATGACGGAAAATATATTAGTTATTTCGATAACAAATTGTTTGAGCAGTGTGACGATGAATTACTTGGCAGACTTCGGGAAGTAGTTGGGCAAGACAGGAGTATCGCCGCACTTGAAAAGGCCGGGCTTGTTCCCAACGCCCAATATTATTCTATAATACTCAGACCGGGAAATGACCGATCCTTTTCGAGGGATGTATGGTATAGCGATTCCTTGGAGGCTTTGTCCCAATCGGACATTATATTTTGTGATCCTGATAACGGATTGCTTGTAAAGAGCGTATCGCTGACTTCAGCCAAAAGCGACAAATATATTACAATGGATGAACTGATATCCTATTATTTATCGGGCAAAAGCGTTATCTTTTACAATCATCGGTGTAGGGAAAAAGAAAAAGTGTACTTACAAAGATTCAAACCATTGCAATTGCGAAACGATCTTACAACTGCAAGATGGAAGGGGCTAAAATTTGCTCGCGGATCGGTACGGGATTTTATATTTATTTTACAGCCTATTCATTTTGAAAAGATAAATAATGTGATAAGGAAGATGATGCAGAGTAATTGGAACAGGCATTTTTCGATGTTGAACATTAAGTGAGATCCCTCGTAAGTGCCATTTATACTGTTCGTCTCGGGATGACATGTGGTAGGGACCCTACATTTTTGTCATCCTGAGACGGACAGAATGAGCCTTACCCTCGAAGGATCTAGCAATAATAGCTAAACAACCGTCCAAATGTTTAAAAAACAAGCGGGGAAATAATTTCCCCGCTCATTTTAATTAAATCTTAAATTTTGCAATCAATTCATTCAGTTCTTCTGCTAATTCCGCCAGTTGGTTACCGGAAGTCGCAATTTGGTGTATACTTGCGGTTTGTTCCTCCAGAGCTGCCGAGGATTGTTGTGTGCCTGCCGCATTTTCTTGAGATATGGACGACAAGTTATGTATTATTTCTATCAGTTCAATATTTTTGTTTTCTATCTCCTTCTCTGATTCGTTCAGATTATCAAGGCCTTTTCTCGTACTTTCTATGGCGTCCGCTATCATATTAAACTTCTCTCTTGTATCAAACACGCCCCCGGTCTGTTCTTCCGCTATGGTACTGACATTTTCCATAGTGGTGACAGCCTCATTTGTACTTTCTTTCAGTTCATTGATTATAAGGTTTATCTCTTCCGCAAAACTGGTTGCTTGTTCGGCAAGTTTTCTTATTTCATTAGCCACTACAGCAAAACCGCTGCCTGCTTCACCTGCTCTTGCGGCCTCTATTGCGGCATTCAGGGCAAGTAGGTTTGTTTGATTGGCTATATTTTCTATCATTGCACTGGCGTTTTCGATGTTGACGGCATTTTTGTTTGTGTCCTTTATAATATCAAATATAATTTTTGCCGCATTCTGGCTTTCTTCTGTTTTCTTGACCAGCTCGTTTAGTATATCAAAACCTTCCTCTTTTTGTTTTTCTATTTCATCTGAAGATGTGTTTAATTCGATTACGTTTTGCGCGTTCAGTTCTATAAATTGTCCTACCTCTTTTACTTTGTTGGCTGCATTTTCCGCATCTGCTGCTTGGTCGGACGCTCCTTTTGCAATTTCATCTATTGCTCTGGCTACCTCATTTGATGCCAAGGATGCTTGTTCAGACGTGCTATAAAGTTCCTTTGAAGAGGTTGCCACATTTTCAGATGTGTTATAAACGTTTTCAATCAAATTCCTCAGGTTATTATATAAGCTGACCACAGACTCGGCTATGGTTCCGATTTCATCCTTCTTATTACTCAAGCCGTCCAGAGAATTGCTGCTATCGGTGAGATCATAGTTTGCAATTTTTTCTATTTCTTTCGTCACATGTATTATAGGATCAGTAAAGTTTTTACTTATCAGAAACGTAAGAGCCAGCGAAATCAACAGACTCAACGAAATAACTATTGTAGTCATTTTAGCTAGGCTTGTATTATGTATTTTTATAGAATCTTCCAATGCCTTTGTCGGTGTACCTATAAATAATATCCCGATTATATTGTTGGCTTCATCCCTTATAGGTTGATAGGCTGTAAAATGGTTTTCACCGAGTATTTTTGCTTCACCTACATACAGCTCACCTTTCATTACTGTTTGATATGCATTACTGTCTTTACCTAAAAAAGTACCTACTGCTCTTTTATTCTCTTCGGTCATGATGTTTGTTGAAATCCGCTTAAAATCATCCCCGACCTTGGCGAAAATGGTGGCCTTATCTCCCAAATCCTGAAATACGGCATCAACCATTTCAAATCTATTTTCCAGACTGTTACCTTCGCTATCGTATAATATCTCGCCGTCTTGGCTCAACACACCGTAAAAATCACTAAGGTATTTTGTTGTCAGATTCATATTGTTTGCAATGTGATCCCTTAGTATTTCGTTTTTAATGTTGTTCATACCCCTTGTATTGTTCAAAAATCCCAGCAAACCGATAGCTACACTGGATAATAAGATTATTATTCCGAAGTATGCCAATAGTTTAATTTTAATGCTTTTCATATACACTCCCCCTTATTTCTACAATATAAACAAAAAATACCTAAGTTTAGCTATATTATACCATGTTCTGTTCAAAAAAAGATGTCGAATTATAAATATTGTCAATTAAAGTCCAAATTTTAAAATATTGGGGGACTATATTCCAAATAATATACCCCTGCCATAAGCCGGATAGCGATATAGCAGGGGAATTACAATCTATCAAAAACATATAAAGAAAGTCTTCTTATCTGTTTTAACCTTCACTTACCTCCATAATCCATCCTTTAGGAGCCTTGACATCACCGAATTGAATTCCGCTGAGTGTATCATATAATTGTTTTGTAACGGGACCAACCTCGGTTTCGCTGTGGAATACGTGGAGTTTTCCATTATGTTCTATACCGCCGATTGGAGTTATCACCGCAGCGGTACCGCATGCTCCGGCCTCCTTAAATTCATCTAAATTATCAATGAATACATCCCTCTCTTCTACCTCCAAACCTAGGTATTCCTTGGCTACGTACATCAATGAATACTTAGTAATGCTGGGCAATATTGAGGGCGATTTCGGTGTAATGAATTTATTATCTTCGGTTATTCCGAAAAAGTTGGCCGCACCTACTTCCTCAATCTTTGTATGGGTTGCGGGATCCAAGTATATACAATCTGCAAAACCCTTTTCAACGGCAATTTTGTTGGGCATGAGGCTGGCCGCATAGTTGCCTCCCACCTTGATTGCTCCCGTACCGAAGGGAGCAGCTCTATCAAAATCCGTTACGATAAAGTTAACAGGAGCCAGTCCACCTTTAAAATAGGCGCCTACGGGCAAACAAAAAATACTGAATATATATTCCGAAGCCGGCCTTACACCTATATTATCTCCCACACCTATAGCAAAGGGGCGGATATATAAAGTGGCACCGGATCCGTACGGGGGAACATAAGCTGCGTTGGCTCTGACCACCTGAATACAGGCATCAATAAATTTTTCTTCCGATATTTCCGGCATTAAAATACGGCTGCAACTTTCGTTCATTCTCTTGGCATTTTGGTCGGGTCTGAAGAGTTGAATCACACCGTCTTTTCTTCTGTACGCTTTCATTCCCTCAAAACATTGCTGCCCGTAATGAAGGGCGGGGGAGCCTTCACTGATAGTTAACATATTGTCTTCCACCAGTTTACCTTCGTCCCATTTCCCGTCTGTCCATTTGGATATATACCGCAAATCCGTTTTTATGTATGAAAATGAAAGTTTCTCCCAATCAATATTTACATCTCTTTTCATTGAAACTCCTCCTAAATTGTTAAATAATAATCAAAAATTAAGGCTTCTTAAGTTATATTATAGAACTTTGCATAACAGTTTACAAATACAATTTGGTTCGATTTGCCGAGTGTTGCGGAAAAACCGAACCAAACGTAAAAGTTAGCCTGAAGGGTCAGAACCTCCAAAAACTATCCCCTAAAATTGTTGCTATAGTAATATTCAATATTTTTAAATTCCTGCCAGATTTTTTTATTTTCTTCCGATAACTTTTCGGTAAATTCCCCGTTTTCTTTAAAATACATTTTATGGCTTACGTCAAATCTCTTTTTCATATTCGCAACATATTGCATATATTCGTTGCCTTCCCAGCCCAAACAATCGAACAGTTCGGACATAAGGAAATTGGGGCCTACAGTTTTTGATTCCCCTGTCAGTTCTTTGTTGAGAACTTTTTTAGCTCCGTTATTTCCCCAGATTAAATACGGGGTCTGGTAATAGTTTTTAAACCCTTCTATGTTTTCCAAGTCCAGATCAATATCCAGCATTTTATATACACTGTTATCCTTTCCGAGCCAAGGGTTGTGGTCCCCAAATATTACTATTATCGTAGGTTCCTTTTCGTTTCTGAAATAATCAAACAATTTTTTGAGGGCTGCGTCGGTCTTGTTGATTCCCTCCATATAATTGTTGATTATGTTGTAGTCCGATTCATTGTAATGATCTTTTTTAACCAGATATTGTGTATCCCAATGTTTTTCATCAGAATAGGGTCCGTGATTTTGATAGGTCACTGAAAAATTAAAATAGGGTACATTATCCTTTTTACTGTTTTCGAATCCCTCTATTATAAAATCAAAAAAGTCTATATCCATCAGATATGAATCTTGAACCTTATAATATTTGTTATCGTAATGGTCATATTTATCAAATCCCAAGTATTCATTTATATTTCGTCTGTTGTAGAAAGACCCTGTTATAGGATGCATGGCCTCGGTTCTATAGCCTTGTTCCCTCAAGTATCGAACAAAGGAATTTGTCTTAGTGAAATATCCCGGATGGGAATTATAACCCGTGAGAAATGCCCTTTCCGTGTTTATGGTATTTCCCGCAAATACGTTTGTTATCAATTTACCGTGGACAGATTCTTTTTGCAGTTTATGAAACTCCTCATATATATCTACATTCAGATCTACATTTTCGAATTCGGAAAAATCATTATAAGCTTCCAACATAACAGATATGATGTTTACCTTTGTGTTATTCGGGATATCTTTATATCTGTTTTTGCTCAGGATTTTCTTGGCCTTATCTTCCCTGTATCCCTGCGGCGGGTGTGTTTTTAAATCCCGGATGCTGTATATAAAGGGGTAGACAAGTCCTTTGGATTGATATATCTGTGATTCAATCCATACGTTTATGACTTCTTTGTCTCCCAGTTCCGCATATACCCTCGGGTCGAAATAGTAACCTTTAAATATGACTGCAGATGAAACGCCCAAAAATAATGTTAAGGCTATTCTTGTGTTTTTGGTGCTGATTTTGGGTTGAAAGAACATTTTTAATACAATTCCTATTCCGATTATCCCCAACATCATCACTATAACCCTAGCACTCAAACCTAGATCATAGGTTTTTGCCATTTTTAACGATTCTTTGACCAGTTTTATATCGACAAAAACAAGGGGGTCATCCCTGTATGTCAGTTTCAGTTTATTTACTATTCCTATTACGGTAAATATCAGGGATGTTAACAAATATGCAAACCATAATCTGTTGGATATTAAATATACAAAGCACATCAGCAAAAATATGGGGATAAAATTCATGAAAACAAGCATGTTTTGTTTGAAATAGCTCTTAAAAAGCGGCATGTTCAATGTAGCCGACGAAAATGCAAACGTTATAGTCATTATCATGATGCTCAATAATACCATGACAATGATTGTGGACCCTGTTTTTATAATTTGTTTCCTGTTCAATTTATTTCCTCCAAACTAACCTCTCCGCAGAACAATAAAACGAGCAGTAGAATCTTGTTTAGTAAAATACTAATCTTATCACCTGTATTTGTCAACCCCCCTCGGAGGAACGATGGACTGTGTGAAAAAGCCTCTTTTTCACTTTTTGTCATTCTGAGCGTAGCGAAGAATCTCGTTTTTAGGCCATTTGAGATCCTTCGTTTCACTCAGGACGACAATTTTCACACAGTCTGACGGTTTTCTTGGTCTTTGTATGTCAACTCGAAGGCGGTGTTTCGTATAAATACAACCTATTTGGAAATAATATCTAAAAGCTGAGGGAGTGAAAGACAGTATGGAAAGGGACGTTATTATTAAACAAATTATTCTTATAACCGATGGACGGTCAAATATAGGGGGAGATCCTGCGAGGGCTGCAGCCAGAGCGTATAGAAACGGTATTATTGTCAACACCATAGGAGTGGCGGGTCAAAAATGCATCAGGAAGGATGCATTAAACGAAATCATACAGATAGCCAAGGCGGGAGGGGGCAGTTATGAATACAGTTATATAGACAGACTGTTTCAAACGATGCAAGGTCTGACATATAAGACCATAAATCAAACCCTTAAACATGTTGTTAATAAACAATTAAAGGAAATGATAGGTGAAGACATTAACAATATGGAGCCTGAGTCTCGGAGTAAAATGCTAAATTATATCGACAGGTTTTCCGATGATGTGGGGATACGGTGCTGTATTTTATTAGACAACAGTGGGAGCATGGCAAACAAAATCCATATTGCGAAATACAGTATTTTGGATTTGGTATATTCCCTTGAGGGTAGGAGAGGCAGGGTAGATATCGCGGTTGCGGCTTTCCCCGGAGAAAATGTTTACAAATGCGACATATTGCATGATTTTAACGATACTGCCGAAGGATTGGGGAAATGTCTCCATAATATCAATCCAAGGGGCTGTACCCCCACGGCCTTGGCCATCAGAGAAGCCATCAGATTGATAAACAGATATAGCATAATCAGACCTGTAAACAGCAAAGTGGCACGGGAACGGTTCTAGAATTAACACGGGGACAATTAACACGGGGACGGTTCTATTGTTAATTTAAATTAACAATAGAACCGTCCCCGTGTTAATTGT
>DASRMN010000294.1:0-3145 GCA_035647935.1 Clostridia bacterium
AGGAATAAAAAGCCACGTCCCTTTTTATTCTATGTTAATTGCTGCCTGGTTAAATCTTTCGGATAAGGAAATAAACGAAGTAATCCAGGCCGGTTTGCTTCATGACATAGGCAAAGTGAAAGTTCCAAATAAAATTCTCAACAAAAAGGGCAAATTAACAACCGAAGAATTTAATACAATAAAAAAACATACAACCTTGGGGCATGAAATGCTGAGTAAAATAGATGATATTAGCTATGGGGTTAAAAATGCTGTGTTGTTGCACCATGAAAGAACGGATGGCTCCGGATACCCTTTTGGTATGTCCACAACTTTTATAGATCTTTATTCTAAAATAGTTGCTATAGCCGATGTTTTTGATGCAATGACCTCCGATAGGATATATAGAAAAAGGAAAACCCCATTTGATGTATTTGAGATGTTTAAAACTGTGGGTGTCGGAATATTTGACACTACTATATTAAACATTTTTATTAATAAAATATCACCCTATTACATAGGAACAAATGTCATGCTGAATAATGGTGAAAGAGGCAGAATTGTTTATATTCCCCCACGGGATGTATTAAGTCCCATAATAGAAATACAATCTGATTATTTAGATCTTTCGGTACAAAATAATATCGAAATATTAAGTATAGGGGATTAAATTCGGTTCAGTCATTAATGTTGCTAAATATTGAATACATCATCATTACAAGATATTCTGGGATTTTAGACGGCTTGACAGATACAACATATTACTATACACTATGTGCAACAACAAATTTAATAGGACCTCACTTTTATAGTGGGGTAGAGGTGCGGTATTCAACGGTCTGCGGTGGAGTTTGAGAAGCTTTGATGCCGGAGGGTAGAGGGTATTGCCGAAGTAGATAGTATTCTCAGTGCTATTTGCTGGCTCTATGGTTAACAGCTATAGGGCTGTCTCAATAAACATCTCAGTTTATTGAGTTGTGCTATCTCATGATAAAGATGAGAATTAGAAACAACTGTGTATAATATAACCTGAGATGGACTCGGGTTTTTTTATTTGTCCAAATTTAAAACAAAACATAAATTATATGTTACAATATTAAACAAGCATTTATTTTTTAAGTAATAAATCGAGTTTATAACGAAATAAGGGAGGAGCTAAGAATGAACAAAAAGGTAACACTGATTATAGTAATATCATTGATATTATCTATGCTATTGACAGGATGTTGGGGAAGGGAAAGCACCCCGACAGGCCAAGAAGGTGAAGAGAACGGTGGTGTTTCAACAGACCAAGGTGAAAACGGCGAAACCAACGGTTCGACTCAGGACAAAAAAGGGGTATTCAGAATAGGACTCGAAGCCGATTATGCACCATTTAACTGGACACAGATGGATAGTTCAAACGGTGCGGTCAGAATTGAAGGAAACCCAGAATACGCGGGAGGCTATGATGTAGAAATTGCTAAAATGATAGCCGAAGGTTTAGGTAAGGAATTAGTTATCGTTAAAATTGATTGGGATGGTCTCGTGCCGGCATTAATATCAAACAAAATAGATGGGATAATAGCGGGCATGTCACCTACGGATGACCGTAAAGAAACAATCGATTTTTCAGATAACTATTACAAGTCAGATCTGGTTATGGTTGTTAAAAAAGGTAGTAAATTCGAAAAGGCGACTTCAATACAGGATTTCAGTGGGGCAAAAATAACTGCACAATTAAACACATTCCATTATACGGTAATTGACCAGATTAAAGGTGTAAAAAAGGAGACCCCGATGGATAATTTCCCCGCAATGAGGGTCGCGGTGGAAACAGGAATATTAGATGGATATATTTCAGAGCGTCCGGAGGCTGTCAGTGCCGTAAGCGCCAACAAAAATTTTGCAATGGTAGAATTTAAAGACGGGTTTGAAACGTCGGATGATGATACGGCAATTGCGGTAGGGGTTCGAAAAGGTGATGATGAGTTAAGGGAAAAAATAAACGAAGTATTGGCAGGTTTTACAGAAAAAGATTTTTCAAGCATTATGGATACTGCTATTAGGAACCAACCAGCGGAACAAGAGTAGACGCTAAAAACCGGTTGTATTTGTATAATGCAATCGGTTTTTATGATGTTTTGAAGGAGGAACAACATGGAAATAAAATGGCTGGTGAGAATTTGGACCAAATATTGGCCAATGTTTATTCGCGGTGCGGGAGTGACACTTTATATCTCTATAATCAGTACTATTGTAGGTGCTGCCATAGGCTTAACAATAGGGGTTATACACACTATACCTCTGCCGGAAAAGGGAGCAAAAAGGGTGTTTCTGAAGGTTGTTAACGGTGTTCTTTCCGCTTATATAGAATTTTTCCGCGGAACACCCATGATTGTACAGGCTATGGTAATTTATTTCGGTTCTGCCGTATCCTTCGGTATACACATAGATAAGATGTTTGCGGCGCTCCTTATCGTTTCAATTAACACAGGTGCCTATATGTCAGAGGTTGTCAGAGGCGGTATAATTTCTATAGACAAAGGGCAATTCGAAGCGGCACATGCCATAGGTATGAATCATGTCCAAACCATGATAAACGTTGTTTTGCCCCAAGTAATTCGCAACATTTTACCTGCGACAGGTAATGAATTTGTAATCAATATAAAAGATACATCGGTTCTTAACATAATTTCCGTAACAGAGTTGTTTTTCCAGACAAAATCTATTGCGGGTAACAATTTCAGATATGCCGAAGCATTTTTTATCACCAGTATCATTTATTTTGTAATGACATTTACGGTAACGAGGATTTTGCGTGTCTTTGAAAGAAAATTAGACGGACCTGCAAACTACGATATGTTGGGTAATCAAATGCAGGTACAGAAACCTGAAAATATGTTAGAAAAAGATGGTGGACTCGGAGAAAGAGCCTAGAAGGTGGGAAAATATATGGAGAAGGTAATTGATATACAACATTTGAGCAAGTCCTTCGGTACTAATGAAGTTTTAAAGGACATTAATTTTTCAGTAAATAAAGGGGAAGTAGTTTGTATTATCGGTTCATCCGGTTCCGGAAAATCAACCCTCCTTCGTTGTATAAATCTTTTAGAGAAACCAAACGGCGGCAAGATATTTTATAACGAAAAAAATATTCTGGATGCCGAACATAATATATATGAAC
>DASRMN010000295.1:0-2791 GCA_035647935.1 Clostridia bacterium
GTATAATAATAAACAAAAACAAACAAACGGATTAATTAAATTCATTACATATGCTTGGCGAACCATTTTATTTGGGGGGTGCGGAATATGAGCGGAACAAGGTACAGCTTATTTTTTGAATATATTGGGATCACTTTAGGATGTGCTTTAATAGCTGTGGGTTTAGTTTTATTTTTAGCACCTAATACCATAGCACCGGGGGGAGTGACAGGGCTGGCCGTTGTTATACAAGAAGCATTTCATATACCGATAGACATAACCAACTTGGCTGTCAATATTCCCTTGTTTGTTATAGGTTTATTTATACTGGGGGGTACTTTTGGTATAAAAACAATTTATGCAACTGTTGTGCTTTCTGTCTTTACCAGACTGTTTATCATTATATTTGGAGACAGCTATATATTAACCGGTGACTTATTATTGTCATCTATTTATGGCGGTGTTATTGCGGGAGCGGGAATAGGTTTTGTTTTTAGAGGGGGTGGAACAACCGGGGGTACAGACCTAGTAGGAGCCATAATTAATAAATACTTTCCTCATTTTAGTGTGGCAAAATCGATGATGATGTTGGATCTGGCAATAGTTATAATAGCGGGTATTATCGTAAAGAATATAGAAGTATCGCTATATTCCGTTATGGCTCTATATATAATGGTCCATATGGCGGATTTTGTGATAGAAGGACTAAATTATTCAAAGGCATTTTATATTATTTCCGACCACCCCGATGAAATTGGAGAAAAAATAAATTTAGAACTAGACAGGGGGGTTACCGCACTGAAAGGAAGGGGATTCTATACGGGAAAACAGAAGGATGTACTTTTATGTGTGGTAAATCGTGCTCAAATAGCAAAGTTAAAGAGGCTCGTATATGAAATAGACAATGATGCTTTTATAATGGTTACAACAGTACACGAGGTGCTTGGGGAAGGTTTTAAACAGATAGAAAATGAAAGGTAGGAGGAATTGGATTGAGCGTACAGGAATTAAAGGCAATAGCTGCCGATATCAGAAAAGATATCATTACAATGATTGCGGAATCAGGTTCGGGCCATCCGGGCGGTTCTTTATCGGCAGCCGATATTCTAACAGTATTATATTTTCATGAAATGAATGTGGACAGCGGTAATCCCCGGTGGGAAGACAGGGACCGGTTTGCGTTGTCTAAGGGGCATGCCGCACCTGCTTTATATGCAGTTTTAGCAAGGAAAGGTTTCTTTCCCAAAGAGGAACTATTGAGGTTAAGAAAAATAGGTTCTATGTTACAGGGGCACCCCGATATGAAAGGAACCCCGGGTATAGACATGTCTACAGGTTCCTTGGGACAAGGGTTTTCAGCATCCTGCGGAATGGCAATGGCAGCAAAAATAGATAAAAAAGATTACAGAGTTTATACACTCTTGGGTGATGGGGAACTGCAGGAGGGTATCGTCTGGGAAGCTGCAATGTTTGCCGCCCATTATAAGTTAGATAATTTAACTGTAATTGTAGACCACAACGGGCTTCAAATAGACGGAGCCAATGAGGAGGTCATTTCCGTAGCTCCTATAACAGAAAAATTCAAAGCTTTTGGTTGGAATGTTATTGAAACGGACGGACATTGTATTGAAGAAATAATTTCATCCATAGATAAAGCCAAACAGGTAAGGGGTATCCCTACAGTAATTGTGGCTAAAACAATAAAAGGTAAGGGAGTTTCCTTTATGGAAAATGAGGCGGATTGGCACGGGAAAGCGCCTAAAGAGGAACAAAAATTACAGGCATTAAAAGAACTTGGAGGTGGGGCATAATGACTGAAATGATATCTACTCGTGATGCATATGGTGAGGCCTTAATAGAACTCGGTAATGAAAATAAAAACGTTGTCGTGCTTGATGCGGATCTTTCTAAGTCAACTAAAACATTTGCTTTCGGACAGAAGTTTCCCGACAGGTTTATTAATGTGGGAATTGCGGAGCAAAACCTTATAGGAGTTGCCGCCGGGTTGTCCACAGCAGGGAAAATACCTTTTGCCAGCACTTTCGCAATATTTGCAACCGGGCGTGCCTTTGAAATAATCAGGAATTCTGTCGGTTATCCTAAACTGAATGTAAAAATATGTGCAACCCATTCAGGAATTACAGTGGGTGAGGACGGTGCTTCACATCAAGCCATAGAAGATATTTCTTGTATGAGAACTATTCCCAATATGATAGTAATTGTACCTTCCGATAGTATAGAAACAAAGGCGGCCATACATGCTATTTCAAAAATGGACGGGCCTGTATATGTTAGATTGGGAAGGCCTGCGGTACCTGTAATCAACGATAAGGCATTCTATGAATTCAAAATAGGAAAAGGTGTTACCTTAAACGGAGGCAATGATGTAACCATAGTAGCAACAGGGTTTATGGTAAGCGAGGCACTGGAAGCCGCCAAAAAACTGGAAACTGAAGGAATAAAGGCAAGGGTAATTAATATACATACTATTAAACCTATAGACGAAAATTTGATTATTGAGGCTGCCAAAGAAACCGGAGCCATAGTAACTGCGGAAGAACACAACATTGTGGGAGGTCTGGGTTCTGCTGTTGCAGAGGTAATAGGTGAAAACTATCCTGTACCGTTAAAACGCATAGGCATAAAAGATATTTTTGCGGAATCCGGAAAACCGGCAGAGCTCATGAAAAAATATGGATTGACAAGCGGTGACATAGCGGAAGCTGTAGTTAATGTAGTAAATAGAAAATAAATTAACACGGGGACGGTTCTATTGTTAATTTTAATTAACAATAGAACCGTCAGACTGTGT
>DASRMN010000296.1:0-2369 GCA_035647935.1 Clostridia bacterium
ACCCGGATTAAGCAAATCAATACTTTCATTTAAAAAGTATTTATAATGTCCTTTGGCCCCATCTAAAAAAATCAGATCGTATTTGTTCTTTAATTGTTTTAAAATTATAACAGCATCGCCTTCTATTATACGAACATTCTCGATTCTACCTGCTTTTTCTATGTTTCCTTTAGCTAAGGGGATCATCTTTCTGTTTCTTTCAATAGTAGTTACATGCCCATCATCTCCCATAGCTTCACAAAACAACAAGGTCGAATATGCAATAGCTGTTCCTATCTCCAGCACCTTTTTTACCCTAGCCGCCTTTGTAATCACCTGCAATAAGGCCCCAACCTCCTTATGGACTATAGGTACATGGTTTTCGTCTGCATAGATTTCTATTTCTCCCAAAAGTCCCTCGTTTTCCGGCAAGACATTTCTTATATATTCCTCTATAAACGGCAAATTTATATTACCCAAATCAAGCAATTCCTTTCTTGTAGACCGGGGTTCTTCCAATGATTGTGATTTTCAAGGAAATAATAAAACCCCGTTGGAACTAAATAACCATTGTAGCAGTTTATCTTTAAACTTCCATTATGATCGGTAGTATCATCGGCCTTCGCTTCGTTTCCTGATATAAAAAATCTTTTAGACCATCCCTTATAGATCCTTTAAGCATCGACCATTCCCTAATATTTTGTTGCTCACATTCATTTAAAACGTCCCGCACAATTTCCCTGGCTTCATCCATTAAGTCTTCGGACTCCCTTACATAAACAAACCCTCTTGAAATAATGTCCGGCCCCGCTACAACTTTTCCATCTTCTTTAGTAATAGTAACGACCACTATCATCAGTCCATCTTCCGCCAGATGCTTACGGTCCCTAAGAACAATGTTTCCGACGTCCCCGACGCCTAACCCATCCACCAGCACCCTTCCTGACTGTACACTGCCATTTATTTTTCCATAATCTTTTCCGAATTCAAAAACGGCACCGTTTTGACCGATTAATATATTCTCCCTTGGCATACCCAAGCTTTCAGCCAGTTTACCATGTCGCATCAGGTGCCTGTATTCTCCATGAACCGGGATAAAATATTTAGGTTTCGCCAATATATGCATTAACTTTAGTTCCTCTTGACAAGCATGACCGGAAACATGAACCTCGGCCAAACTTTCGTAAATAACCTCGGCTCCCTTTTCAAACAACTGGTTAATTACGCGTGTAACAGATTTTTCATTACCCGGAATTGGGGTAGCCGAAAAAACTACCAAGTCCCCATCTTGGATATCCAATTTTTTGTGTTCAGAGCTGGCCATCCTTGATAATGCAGCCATTGATTCTCCTTGACTTCCTGTAGTTAAAATTAAAATTTCATGGTCTTCATACTGATCCATTTCATTTACATCAATAATCAAATCTTCCATCACATCCAAGACTTCCAATTCACCGGCAACCGTTATTACGTTTACCATACTCCTGCCGGACACCACTACCTTTCTGTCATATTTATATGCCGCATCAAATACTTGCTGTATTCTATGAACATTGGAAGCAAATGTGGCAACAATAATACGTTGTTTGGTATTCCTGAAAATGCTTTCAAATGTTTCACCCACACTGCTTTCGGACATTGTCGCTCCCGGTCTTTCCACATTTGTGCTGTCCGCCATCATTACCAAAACACCCTCTTGTCCCAGTTCCGCTATTCGATGCAAATCAGTCAACTGGCCGTCGATGGGCGTAAAGTCTATTTTAAAATCCCCCGTATGAAAAATTATACCCAAAGGTGTGTGTATAGCTATAGAACAGGAATCCGGTATGCTGTGACTCATACGAATAAACTCCACAGTGAATTCACCGAGTTTAATTGTTTGGCCAACTTCTACCCTTTGTAGATGTACTGTATCAAGCCTGTGTTCTTTGAGCTTAATCTCTACTAACCCTAATGTCAATCTGGTACCATATACCGGAACATTCAGTTTCCTGAGAACATAGGGAAGCGCACCAATGTGATCTTCATGTCCATGGGTCAGTACTATTCCTTTTATCTTTTCCTTGTTTTTGATCAAATACGTTATATCCGGGATAACTATATCAATCCCCAACATATCATCCTCCGGGAAACTTAGACCACAATCAATTATCAATATTTCGTCATTATATTCAAATGCAGTCATATTTCTCCCGATTTCACTTAATCCTCCCAGAGGTATGATCTTAAATTTTGTTGCTCCTTTAGACAATATTATCTCTCCTTTTGCATTGTTATTTCATCGCTCATTTGTTCTAATACTAATATATATTAATAGTTCGCATCTATTAAATACAACATACTTTCTCATGTATAACCAACATAAAATCTATATATTAAGCAAAAATAAA
>DASRMN010000297.1:0-2873 GCA_035647935.1 Clostridia bacterium
AACTATGATATAATTGTAATGTTAATACGTTTATGTTATATTTATAATACTGTTTTAAATTACGGTATCATAGGTTTAAAAATTTTTCCTTTGACCTGCCGGTTTCTCTATTCATGGAGGTGTTTATGATGTCAGAAAAAAATTCCCGAAAACAAAATAGTGGAAATAATAAAAAAAGAAAAGTAAGTGTTTTTAGGGTGCTTTTAATCGCAATTATACTGATCGGTTTTGTCAGCGCCGGCGCCGTTTTAGGCATGGTTATGAGCGTAGTAAAAACCACAGAACCCATTGATGCTTCAAATATATATGAAATATTAGACCAGAGCTCGTTTATTTTGGACTCCGAAGGTCAGGTAATTGAACAAGTTCAATCCAATAGTTTCAGGGTCATAGTGGACTATACTGAAATGCCCAAACATTTAAGGGATGCCTTTGTGGCCATTGAGGACGAACGATTCTGGACTCATAAAGGCGTAGATATTAAACGTATTTTTGGCGCATTTTGGACAAACCTACGCACCGGTTCTAAGCAAGGTGCCAGTACAATCAACCAGCAATTAGCTATTAATTTATATTTAAATCGGGCCGATAAAAGATATACAAGAAAAATAAAGGATGCATACTATGGAATAATGCTGGGTAAACAGCTATCAAAGGAACAAATTTTGGAAGCATACTTAAATACAATTTATTTAGGAAGTAGTGCCTACGGGGTACAGGCTGCATCGCAGGTGTATTTCTCTAAGGACGCCAAGGATCTCACCATTGCGGAATCAGCATTAATTGCAGGCATTACAAGGTATCCATCCAGAAACGCGCCAATTATAACATTGGAAAAAGCGGACGTTAAGGAACATCACGTTATACTGGATGACTCAGACCCCGTATATACTCTGGTTATAAACGATAAAATTGATGAATATGTGATTAAAAGACAAAAGCTAGTACTCAATTCAATGAAGAGGTTGGGTTACATTACAGACACCCAATATAATCAGGCACTACAAGAAGATGTCAAGTCCAGTCTAAAACCTAACCGTCTAACAGCTGAAAACATTTCATCCTATTTTGGGGATTTAGTAAAAAGAGATGTTATAAAGGCTTTTGAAGACCATGGGTACTCCAGTGATGAAGCTAACAATATGCTTTATTCCGGTGGCCTCAAAATCAATAGTACATTAGATACAGGGATTCAAAAAATATTAGAAGAAGAATATGCTGATTCAAACAATTTCCCTAAAATAAAAAGCTCGGACAAGGCTACCCTTTTAAAGAAAGAAGGCTTTTCTGAGGACGAACAAAAAAATTTAATAGACGATAAAGGGCAAATCCAGCCACAATCCGCCATGGTAATCAGTGATCATCGAACCGGTGAGATCAAAGCTATAATAGGTGGACGCATGACCTCGGGACAAAAAATATTTAACAGGGCCTTGAGTCCCCGGCAACCCGGTTCATCTATTAAACCAATAGCCGTTTATACCCCCGCTATTGATCGCGGATTTACTGTTTCAAATACAGTTGATGATGTGCCGGGTTATTTTAACAAGTCTACCCCCAACACACCCTGGCCCAGAAATCTATATTTGAGCGGGGGATACAGAGGACTTATTACACTTCGTGAGGCTCTGGAACGTTCCAGTAACCTAGTTGCTGTTAAACTTGGAAGTATGCTGGCCGGGAATGAAAGCAGCTCGATAAATACAATGCTGGATTATATGAAAAGAATGGGCATAACCACTGTTTATACTAGGGAAACTCCCTTAGTTGTCAATGGTAAAAGGTATACGGATGAAACTCTACCCACTGCCTTGGGCGGTATGACAAGAGGGGTCAGTCCATTGGAAATGGACGCTGCCTTTAATGTATTAGCCAACAACGGAACATATACTAAACCCATTACATTTACTTCAGTATATGATAGACATGACAACCTTATTTTAGAAAATACACCCGAACAACATAGGGTAGTGACACCCCAGGTCGCATATATTGTAACCAATATGCTTCGGGGAGTAGTTACATCCCCTAGGGGCACAGGGGGAAGGGCTAGTATTGGTAATATACCCGTGGCCGGCAAAACAGGTACAACAGATGAGCAAAAAGATGCTTGGTTTATAGGCTATACGCCATATTATTCGGCTTCTGTATGGATCGGTTCCGATCAACCTGTAAGTCTGTCTTCAGGTAGTTCAGCCGCCGCAACCCTGTGGGGTAAGGTTATGAAAAGAGTCCACGGGGGTCTTGCCTTTAAGGATTTTGAAATGCCAAGTGACATAGTTAAGGTTAATGTATGTACTGTTTCCGGTAAACTTCCCACAGAGGCATGTGCTTTAGACCCCAGAGGCAGCACCGTAAGAACCGAGATATTTATAAAAGGTACCGAGCCTAAAGAGGAATGTGATTGCCACGTATTTGCAGATATCCATACACCATCGGGTAAATTGGCCACAGATCTGACCCCGCCTTGGCAAATAGAATCCAAGGTTTTTGTGAAAAGGCCTATACCTTATTATCCATCTGAAAATGGAGGCATTACCCCTCTGGATTATATTTACGAAGTGCCAACTGCATATTATGATCCCTTAGTGGACGGATTCGGAGGCATTTTCCCGGATTGGCCATCAGGTGAAGAAGAACAGATAAATGATAACCATAACGATCATAATGAACATGACAATTATGACGATATTATACAATCTGAGTAAATTAACACGGGAATTAACACGGGGACGGCAGACTGTGTGAAAATTGTCATTCCGGATTTCAGCTTTGTGTCATTCTGAGACTGGCAGTATTAACGGTACTTACGAAGAATCCGATGAAGTCGTCCTGAGACGGACAGTATAAACGGTGCTCACGAAGGATCTCAT
>DASRMN010000298.1:0-3111 GCA_035647935.1 Clostridia bacterium
ATTTGGGATTGAACAACATCCCTAGAACATATATAAACAAAATAGGCATCAGCAAGGAAATTTTGGTTCTATCCAATAGATTGTTTGAGCTTTCTTTAAAGAATAAAAACAATAATCCCTATAGAAGACTGAAGGACCAAATAGGAATGGAGCGTTCGCGGGACGAGCTGGATAAATTATTATGGCTGGCAATCAAACATAATAAAACGGAGGAATATGAAACAGCAATCAGATATTTTGAGGAACTCATAGCAAAGGGTCCTGAATTCAAAAAGAATGAAAGAGTGAGACTTCATATTATAGAATCGTATGAGGGGAAAGGCAATGAGCTTTTAAAGGGAGAAAAATACGAGGAAGCCCTAAGATATTTCAAAAAAGCTTTGGTATATGATTTAAATCATCCCGTGATCCTGTGTGATATAGCAGTTGCCTATCTGAATATAGATAATTTAGACAGAGCGGAGCGATATGCGCGCAGGGCAGTGGAAATTGCGCCGGAGTACGAAATAGGCAAGGACATACTAAATGATATAAAAAACCTGCAGAAAAAAATTAAGTAGAAAATCGAGTTAATTGTCGAAAAACGGGGGTATACATAGAGTAATGTAAAAAGACATAGGAAAATAGTACTAATTTTGTCGCTACCTTTGTGGACTTTAGACCTATGTTAAGCTATAATGGTTCCATATAAGGGTATAATCGTCAGGAAATGGGTTATGGTGGGGGATTCAGATGCCGAGTAAAGAAAGCAATAATATGAAGTCTAAAACATTTGATAAACACGGGGAATATATTATACAGTTATACAGGGCTCTTAATAGACAGCATAGCATAGAAGGTGCTGTTAATGTTTTGGGCAATTTAATTTACAAGAAATTCGGTTATAGATCAATATATCTTGATACCGCAAAAGACAACAAAACAGTTTTTATAAAAAATTTGCCATTTCAGTTCGCAGATGATGGTAATAGGGGATATGAGCCTATTTCCGGGATTTTTAACTTTAAACTATCCGCAGACGAATATGGAAAGGTAATGTATTTGGAAGATGAGGACAAGATAAAAGGGATGTTTTCATGTTTAGGGAGAATTATTAGTCCGAGTGTTCTGTTATCTACGCCGGTTTTTTCTCAAAACAAAATGATAGGTGTTTTTATCGTTTATAATACATATAGGGGAGAAATGGTTCCCGAGCTTGAGAATTTTGTACAATTAGCGGCCAAGGAACTTACCGCTGTATTTTCCAGAATAGAAAGATATAATTCAGTCTTTGAAAATATGCTGAATTTAGCTGCACTGGAAAATATTTTGCTGGGCAACCCGGAAGAAGGTCAAACCGCTTCCGAGAATCCGATACAAAAAATGGTTTCTATTCTGCCCGAAGCTACAGGTATGAGAGAATGTATTTTAATACTTGTAGACAAAAGCGGGGGACAAACTCCGATACCTTATTGTTCCAATCCGGATGCAGAAACCGTCGTTGAAGAGGAAATGTATTTTTTGAACGCACCTGAAAATAAAGGTTGTGCGGCCAATGTTGCACTGGAAACAAAAAGACCTGTTATAATTCATGATGCTCTTACAGATCCAAGATGCAACAATAAATTGGCCAAAGAATTGGGTATTCGTTCAATCATAGTTTTACCGACTTGGATTACTAGTGGTAGGCCCCCGGGCGTGCTGTGTTTATACAACGGAAAATACGAAATGTTTTCGAGAAGACAAATACATTTCTTTAAGGTTGTAGCGCGCCGTGTAGGGCTAATCATTTCCAACATGGGGTATATCGATAACTTAAGGACATGGTCAAGATATGACGGATTAACAGATCTGCTTAACCGTAGAACCTTTGAAAATATTTATGATAAACTATGCGATATATGCAGATTCGGTGAAGAAAAATTTTCAATTCTGATGCTTGATATAGATGATTTTAAGTCAATTAATGATATTTATGGCCATCAGGCTGGGGATAAAATTCTTCAAAACGTGGCAAAATGCATAAAAAGGAATGTACGGGAAAAGGATATAGTTGCCAGATATGGGGGAGAAGAAATGGTCATTATACTGAGGGATATAGACAAAAAGGAAGCTGAAATCATAGCTAATCGTATCCGTCGTTCAATTTTGGCTCCCTCGGTGGATGGCATAGGTGTTACTGTATCCATAGGTATTTCGACATTTGGGACCGATAGTTACAATAAGAAAAATTTAATATACATTGCGGATAAGTGCTTATATAAAGCAAAAAGCATCGGAAAGAATCAGGTAGTAATTAAATAGTCATATATAATTTAAACAGTCGGCAAGTGATATGGGAAAATAAAATCCTTATCGCTTGTTTTTTATTTGTCTGTGTAAATATATTATTTAATTTGTTTTTTAAAATCGATTTTTAACATTTTTCCGTCAAATACCCGACTATATGGTACGCAACAGACTAACCGCACTGAGTATATAAACAATAATAGTTGTCAATAATATTAAAGTGGTAAAGAGGAGGGATTTGATGAGCATAAAAATAGGTATTCCAAGAGGATTATGGTTCTATGACTATTATCCGCTATGGAAAACCTTTTATGAACATTTGGGCGCACAAATTGTTTTATCCGGACCCACCAACAAGGAGATATTGGACCGAGGAGTAAAAAATACAGTAGACGAAGCATGCCTCCCGGTAAAAATTTTTAACGGACATGTGATGGATTTAAAAGATAAAGTAGATTATATGTTTGTGCCTAAAATGATGAGTGTTTATGAAAAGGAATATATATGTCCAAAATTTTGTGGGCTCCCTGAAATGGTACTGCATTCAATTAAAGGATTGCCGCCATTAATAGATGTTGAGATTAACTTTAATAAATCCAGACGGGGTATAATAGATACAGCATATAAATTCGGTTCCTATGTTACTGAGGATAAAAGGAAAATTGAAGAAGCATATGATAGGGCTTTAGAAACTTATAAGAAGTACAAAGAAACAATAAAAAAAGGCAATTTACCTATCGATGGGAATTTTACAGGGGTGCAAAATAAAATATCTGATGTGAGAACTAAGAAAACAGTAGCGGTAGTAGGACATACTTATAATATATATGACAGTTACAGTTC
>DASRMN010000299.1:0-5724 GCA_035647935.1 Clostridia bacterium
ATACTAAAGGGTATAGATTATTTTAATTATGGATTAATCAGGCATATAGTTAGTATACTATAATGGATATGTAATGAGCAAAAAATGGGGGGATTTATAGATGATTCAAAATAAAAACAAGGATATCAGCATTATACTGGAGGGCAGAGGGAGTTTTAAGTATGAAAAGGGAGTTTCTTTAGAACAAATTGCACATGATTTCCAGCGGGAGGGTCAATGCCAAATAGTTGGGGCCATTGTAGACAATAAATTAAGGGAATTAAATTCTGTCCTGAATGAGGACTGCTATATCAGACTTATAGACTCGTGTTCCCCTATAGGTTCTAGGATATATCAAAGGAGCTTGTCGTTTGTCTTAATGAGAGCATGCGTAGAGCTGTTCCCGAAGTGCAGGATTACCGTAGAACATTCGTTGAGCAAAGGTTTGTATTGTGAAATTCATTGTCCCTGTAAAAGCGCTATTGATGAAAATGATACAAAACGTATAGAAGACCGTATGAGGGAGATTATTGAAGAAGATATTCCCCTTATAAAAAAACAGATGCCACTTGATGAAGCCACGGAAATTTTCAAGAAATATGGACAGATTAATAAAGTGAAACTAATGAAATATAGAAAAAAACCTTATGTTAATATATATGAATGTGGTTGGTTCAAAAATTATTTTTATGGATACATGGTACCTTCCACGAGGTATCTAAAGACGTTCAGATTAAAATCTTATCACCCGGGCTTGGTTATACAACTACCCAGAAGGGAAAACAAAGGGAAAATACCTGTATTCAAAGAACAACCAAAACTATTCAGAATTTTCAGGGAAACGGAAAAATGGTCGAAAATTTTGGGTATAGATTACGTTGCATCCCTGAATGACCTGATAGTAACAAAACGGGAAAGGGAATTTATCTGTATCGCGGAAGCATTGCATGAAAAAAAGGTAGTGGAGATTGCAAATTCCATT
This sequence comes from Clostridia bacterium, assembly GCA_035647935.1. Classification (GTDB taxonomy): domain Bacteria; phylum Bacillota; class Clostridia; order Peptostreptococcales; family Natronincolaceae; genus JAAZJW01. The sequence continues at coordinate 962 of DASRMN010000299.1, forward strand.
ACGGATCATATAAAAGAGAAAAAATTAATTTTAATTGCGGGACCCACGTCTTCAGGTAAAACAACCTTTGCCAAAAGGTTAGAAATACAGCTCAGGGTTAACGGGTTAAAACCCGCTTCTATCTCCTTGGATGACTATTTCGTAAATAGGGAAAACACACCGCGGGATGAGGAGGGTGAATATGACTTTGAAGCATTAAATGCTCTTAACCTTGAATTGTTTAACAGGGATCTGGAGGGAATCTTGTCAGGCGAAGAGGTGGAAATACCAACCTTTGATTTTTGTCTGGGCAAAAGTGAATATAAAGGAAACATGATTAAAATAACTAAGGAACAGCCGTTGATATTGGAAGGTATACATTGCCTTAATGATCAATTGACAAAATATATACCACGGGAGAATAAATTTAAAATATATATAAGCGCTTTAACACAGTTGAGTGTTGATGAACACAACAGGATACCGACTACGGATACAAGGCTCATCAGAAGGCTGGTCAGAGATAGCAAGTTCAGGTCTAATGATGCCGATACAACCTTAACTTTATGGGAATCCGTTCGAAGGGGTGAAGAGAAAAATATCTTTCCGTTTCAGGAGGATGCAGATGTTATGTTTAATTCCGCATTATTTTATGAACTCAGTGTACTCAAAAAATATGTGGAACCGTTATTGAAACAGGTAGATACAACAAGCCCTCATCATCCGGAGGCAAAACGACTACTAAGATTTCTGGAGTATTTTGTTAGTCTGGAGAATGAGGAATATATACCAAAAACATCAATTTTAAAGGAATTTATAGGCGGGAGTATTTTTTGTTAAGGACAGGGAGAAGATATTTGTGAAGGATAAAAAATCAGATAAAATTGCGGGGGAATTTACCCCGAACATGATCATGAAATATGAGATTGCAGAAGAACTGGGCCTGATTGATAAAATAAAGAGGCTTGGATGGGGAGGACTCACAGCTAAAGAAACAGGGCGAATCGGCGGAATAATGACAGCAAAAAAGAAACGGGGTAATAGGGGGAAATAAGATGTTGACATAGAATATGCCGTGTGATAGACTAGAATAGAATAAAGGTCTATAAACCTAGGTTCAATAAGTTTTAGGAGGAATTTTTTAATGGAAAATGGTATTGTAAAATGGTTTAACTCAGAAAAGGGGTATGGATTTATTTCCAGAGAGAATGGTGACGATGTATTTGTACACTATTCAGCTATTAGCATGGATGGGTTTAAGACATTAGAAGAAGGTCAAGAAGTTCAATTTGAAATCGTTGAAGGAGATAAAGGACCTCAAGCTACTAACGTAACAAGAGCATAACTAGGGTTGTTTCATCAATTTTAAAATAGAGTATGTAATCTATAGCTTTGCAAACCTTGAGGTTTACACATATATTTAGATTAGTACCGTTTTATGTTATGGTGAAATGCTAAGAACGATGGGATCGGGAGATCCCATCATTTTTAATTTGAGATATAGTTAAAAACCATGAGGGCGACTTTTGTCGGCCGATTTTTTCTTTGTTGCCGGAAAAGCCATCCTGATGGTTCTATATTATATTTTATGCCAACCCCAGAAATCTAACCAACTGTGTTATTACAAACAAAATCATAACACCGACAACAGTAGGCATAACAGCACTGAACAGAGTCCATTTATTGCTGCCACATTCCTTTTTTATGGTCCAGAGAGTTGTGCCGCAAGGGAAGTGAAACAAGGTGAACAACATAACGTTCAAGGTTGTTAGCCAGGTCCAATTGTTAGCAATGAACAACTCCTTCATGGCTCGAATGCTGTTTAGTTCCAACATTGCGCCCTCCGCCATATAGCTCATAATTAATATTGGCAGTACTATTTCATTTGCAGGGAGCCCTAAAATAAAGGCCATCAATATAAATCCGTCCAGTCCGATTAGATTTGCAAAAGGTTGTAAAAACGCGGCGCTGTGATTCAGCATACTGACCCCTCCAACATTTATGTTGGCCAGTAACCAAATTATTACCCCGGCAGGGGCTGCAATGATAACAGCCCTGCCCAGTACAAATATGGTTCTGTCTATTATGGATGTATATAGTATTCTGCCAAATTGCGGTTTTCTATAGGGGGGAAGTTCCAGCGTAAAAGATGAAGGAACCCCCTTGAGCCATGTTTTGGACAATAGCCATGAAATTGCCAGTGTTACTACTACACTGACCAATACCAGTACAGATACGAACAAGGATGCCGCTAGGCTGCTAAACCGGCTGGCGACTAGGCCCCCTAGGAGAATAGTGGACATTGCAATCAAAGTCGGGAAACGTCCGTTACATGGAACAAAGTTATTTGTAAGCATTGCAATGAGACGCTCTCTTGGGGATTCAATTATTCTGCATGCTATAATTCCCGCCGCGTTGCAGCCAAAACCCATGCTCATGGTAAGTGATTGTTTGCCGTGTGCACCCGCTTTTTTAAATAGCCTATCTAAATTAAATGCTACCCTTGGAAGGTAACCTAGGTCCTCTAGGAAGGTAAAGAGTGGGAAAAATATAGCCATTGGGGGAAGCATTACGGATATTACCCATGCCAGGGTTCTATAAATACCTAATATAAGTATTCCATGTAGCCATTGGGGTGTACTTATAGACATGAGCCAACCTGTTAAATGATCTTCTATCCCGAAGAATAAGTTTGATAGCATTTCCGAGGGATAATTGGAACCGACTATGGTTATCCAAAATATAATCCCCAGTAGAAGGAACATTATTGGGAATCCCGAGTATTTGGATGTTAGGATATCATCTAACTTTTGATCCCAGTCGATTTTTTTGCTGCCTTTTTTTACGACAACATCAGAGGCTATTTCCTCGGCTTTGGCATATATACTGCTGACAATAATATCTTTTAATTGTTCGTTTTTTTCTTTATCCAAGGTATTTTTTAAATCCCTTATCAAATTGTATTCATCCCTGTTTTCACTGATATCCATATATATAAGCCCCTTCCTTTTCAACACAGGTATTTCCTTTGTTTAACATAAATGTATAGATGGATTCAAGTATTGTGGTGTCACCTTCCATGAGTCTTAGAGCTACCCATCTTGAATTCAATCTATTTTCCAGAGTGTCCTGCAGTTGTTTTGAGATTTTTTCGATTTTATCCTCTATAATTTTGGGATATTGAATCTGTTCGGGGGATGTAGTTTCAAGTCCTAGAGCAACATTATATGTTTTGTCCATTAGTCTACCCAATCCTTCGCCTTTTCTGGCTATTGTTGCCACTACAGGGATTCCGAGTTTTTTTTCCAATTTCTTTATGTCCACCAAAATCCCTTTTCGTTTAGCCTCATCCATAAGGTTTATACACAGAATAACTTTGTTTGTAAGTTCTATTATCTGCAAAACTATATTTAAATTTCTCTCAAGGCAGGTAGCATCCGCGACAACTATGGTAGCATCGGGTTTCCCGAAACATATAAAGTCCCTTGCCACCTGTTCCTCAACAGAATTTGCTAACAATGAGTAGGTGCCCGGTAAATCGACAAGAACAAATTTTTTGCCCCCGTGTCTATAAATTCCCCTAGCGTTTGATACAGTTTTGCCGGGCCAATTGCCTGTATGTTGGTTAAGGCCTGTTAAGGCATTAAATACAGTGCTTTTTCCCACGTTGGGATTACCGGCTAACGCAACCACAAATTCATTATGGTCCTTTAACTTGATATTAAAATTTTGATCTAAAGCTGTTTTGGGACAGGACTTACATACTGAATTCATAACATTTCCTCCTTCCTCCGGATTAACTGATTTTATTAACTAAAATTTGTTCTGCTTCTTCTTTCCTCAGAGCAATTGACGCCCCGCGAATATTATAGGCGATAGGGTCACCTAAGGGACTTTTTCTGATTACATCTATGGCAGTCCCGGGAATAATACCCAGGTCTAACATTCTTCTTCTGGGAAGCCCCATTGATAGGAGTTCAGATACCTCAACTCTTGTGCCGACAGCAACCTTGAAAAGGGGTATATAGCCTTTATTCATGTATTTATCCTCCCTTCGTCAACCAACATCTTGTAAATCTGAATAAAAATATAAATTCATTCCAGAGATACAGATGTTTGAACAGTTTTTGTAAGTTACCCTAAGCTAACTTATATAATATATAGGTTATGAACCTGAGTAGGTAAAGGAAACTTGTCTTAACATAAAATGTTTTTTTATACATATATTTTAATATTATCAAGGAATTTGGCCCGGGGGATGATCACCGTGAAAAGAGATTTTTTTACCTTTAGTGAATATATTAAAAGAGGTCAAAAACTGTTAACTCCTTCTATGGAGGATTATGTCGAGATGATATACAGGTTATCGGGGAGTAACGGATACGCAAGGATTAACGAGCTATCTAATGCTTTGAATGTACAACCCCCCTCGGTTACCAGAATGGTTCAAAAATTGGCTGAAATTCATTTAGTTAATTATGAGAGATATGGTGTGATCACCCTGACAGAAAAGGGAAAATTAAAGGGGAGCATGCTGCTCATGCGACATAACATCATAGAAAGTTTTCTCAAATCTATAGGTGTAAGTAGGGATATATTGGAGGAAACAGAGAAAATAGAGCATACAATAGGTAAGGAAACGCTAAAATGTATGGCGAGCTACCTGAGTTTTCTGAAGGACAATCCGCATATTGAAAAAAAATTTAAGACCTATAGGGAATCAATGGAAATTAAATAAAATTTAATTTTTCAGCATATAAAAACAAATATAAAATCAATAGAGT
>DASRMN010000300.1:0-5337 GCA_035647935.1 Clostridia bacterium
AAGTAAAGGATTGCAGTTTGGTTACTGCTACTTATAAAATAGATGACACTGTTTTAGGTTGGTTAAGTATCATAGGGCCTACAAGAATGGATTATTCCACTGTGGTTAGTGTAATGACCCGGATTAGTGAATTTATTATAGAACTATTAAATAATAAATATAAATAAAACAAGGGATAGGTAATAATGTAAGATAATTACTATTTTATATTGCTACCTATTACCTATGTAATCAATTCGATTTTGTTGTTAATATATTACAGTTACACAGATAAAGACAATTAATTAGGGCAGGTGAAAAATTATGGAGGAAGCTAGGAAAGAAACTAGGCATGAAGAATATGAAGAAATCAGAATATCAGAAAAAGAAATTGAAACATCAGAAGAGGGGGAAATTACTGATAATGGCTTAGAAGCTACTGCAAATGAAACAGAAGAAAATGAGGAATCTGTCGATAGCAATTTGGAAGCCATTATGGACAAAATGGAGAAATCAGAGGAAAAATCTATTAATTTAGAGGAAGAATTAGAAGAAAAAACAGCTCAATATGAAGATGTGTTCAACCGGTTCCAAAGATTACAAGCGGATTTTGCAAATTATAAGAAACGCGTTGAAAAGGAGAAGAGTGACATTTTCCTTTATGCAAATGAAAAAATCGGGCTTGATTTATTAAGTATAATAGATAGCTTGGAGATGGCCATATGTTCCCAAAATAAGCCTAATAATTCTAACGGGTTTGATTGTTTGCTGGATGGTATCAATTTAGTATATAAACAATTGATAGACGTTTTGGCCAAGCATGGGATAGAAGAAATTGAGGCTTTAGGTAAACCTTTTGATATGAATTTTCATCATGCGGTAGTTCAGGAAGAGGCGGAAGATGAGCCAAATTATGTTATAGGGGTGCTTCAAAAAGGTTATAAAATAAATGAAAGAGTACTGAGGCCGGCCATGGTCAAGGTGTCTAAATAGAAAACAAACAGGGTTTTAAATTTATATATGAGGAGGAAATTATAATATGGGAAAGGTTATAGGGATAGATTTAGGGACTACAAATTCATGTGTTGCGGTATTAGAAGGCGGGGAGCCCATTGTTATTACTAATAGTGAAGGTAACAGGATAACTCCATCTGTTGTGGCATTTGGTAAGGATGGGGAAAGGATTGTAGGAGAACCTGCAAAAAGGCAGGCTGTAGTAAACCCCGACAAAACAATTATGTCGATTAAAACGCGGATGGGTTCGGATCATAAGATAGATATTGACGGAAAACGGTACACACCCCAGGACATCTCTGCAATGGTCCTTCAAAAATTAAAAACAGATGCAGAGGCCTATTTAGGGGCAACTGTAACAGATGCGGTGATTACTGTTCCTGCTTATTTTACGGATAGCCAAAGACAGGCGACCCAGGATGCAGGAAAAATTGCGGGATTAAATGTACAAAGGATTATAAATGAGCCGACAGCCGCTTCTCTGGCCTATGGATTGGACAAAGTGGAAGAACAACAAAAAATATTAGTATATGATTTGGGTGGAGGAACTTTCGATGTATCCATATTGGACCTTGGAGACGGGGTATTCGAGGTATTATCGACCAACGGGAACAACCATCTAGGCGGGGACGATTTTGATAAGGAAATAATAGATTATGTTGCTGAAGAATTTAAAAGAAAAGAGGGCGTAGATCTGAGAGAAGACAGTATGTCCTTGCAAAGATTGGATGAAGCGGTGGAACAGGCAAAAAAAGAGCTTTCAAGTACCATGACAACGAACATTAATTTGCCGTTTATCACCGCGACCAGTACAGGGCCAAAGCATTTAAACATAGATCTGACCAGAGCAAAGTTTGAAGAACTTATTTCACATTTAATAGAAAAGACTAAAAATCCTATACAGACAGCTATGAGTGATGCAGGTTTATCTCCCGATGATATAGATAAGGTAATTTTGGTCGGCGGTTCGACTAGGATTCCGGCGGTACAACAACTTGTAAAAAATATTACCGGAAAAGATCCACACAAGGGGATTAATCCGGACGAGTGTGTCGCATTGGGTGCGGCTATTCAGGCTGGTGTACTTACGGGAGAAGTCAGAGATGTACTTTTGTTGGATGTAACCCCGTTATCATTGGGGATTGAAACATTGGGTGGGGTATCTACCAGATTAATAGAAAGAAATACAACGATACCTACAAGAAAAAGCCAAATTTTCTCTACCGCTGAAGACAATCAACCTGCAGTTGATATTCATGTGTTGCAGGGGGAAAGACAAATGGCGATCGACAATGTCACATTAGGAAGGTTTAAATTGGACGGCATAGCACCCGCACCAAGGGGTATTCCTCAGATTGAAGTTGCTTTTGATATTGACGCTAACGGTATCGTAAATGTTTCTGCCAAGGATTTAGGAACAGGTAAGGAACAAAAAATAACAATAACGGCATCGACCAATCTGAGTGATGAAGAAATCGAAAGAAAAATTAAAGAAGCGGAGCAGTTTGCGGAAGAGGACAAAAAACGTAAAGAGGCAATAGAAACAAAAAATCAGGCGGATAGTTTGATATATCAATCAGAAAAAACATTAAAAGAAATGGAAGGCAAGATAAGCCCTGAAGAGGAATCAAAGATAAAAACAGAAATAGAAAAGTTGAAAAAAGCGGTAGAAAGTGATAATGTAGAGAATATAAAGAAATCAATTGAAGATCTGAACACTGCATTTGCGCCAATAACGCAAAAAATGTATGAGCAATCAGCACAGGCACAACAGGCCGGGCAGGAAACACAGGCACAGGATGGCAGTGATGAGCATAAGGAAAATATAGTAGATGCGGAATATGAAGTTGTAGATGATGATGAACCTGCAGAAGGTTAAAACTGATAATAATTTACCGGTAGAGGACACCTTAAGGTGTCCTCAAAATTAATAAAAATGGGCAAATACTTGGGCCCGGGATCTGACTTTATATGTTTATATTTAGCAAGGTGGTGAAACAGTGGGCAAACGTGACTATTATGATGTTTTAGGTGTCAGTAGGGACGCAGGAGAACAAGATATAAAGAGGGCTTATCGCAAACTGGCCATGAAATACCATCCGGACAGAAATCCGGACGATAAAGAAGCGGAAGAAAAATTCAAAGAGGTAAATGAGGCCTATGAAATACTGAGCTCATCGGAGAAGAGACAAAGATATGATCAATTTGGTCATGCAGGTGTGAATGCAAATGGTGCTGGGGGTTTTGAAGGCTTCGGCGGGTTTAGCGGTTTCGGCGGTTTTGACGGTATGTTTGGTGATATATTTGATATGTTCGGCGGAGGTTTTGCATCGTCCGGAAGAAGTAGGGGACCGCAAAAAGGTGCGGATTTACAGTACGGAATAACAATCACATTTGAAGAAGCGGCTTTCGGGACAGACAAGGAAATTGAATTTTATAGGAATGATACTTGTAATGTTTGTGATGGCACAGGTGCAAAGCCCGGGACTTCTACCAGCGTATGTGATAAATGTAACGGGACAGGAGAAATGCAAACTGTTACGAGGACCCCATTAGGCCAGATGATTAGAACAAGCGTATGTAATCAGTGTGGGGGGGAAGGTACGGTCATAGAAACCCCATGCAACAAGTGTGGCGGCAAAGGCAGAGTTAAAAAACAAAGAAAATTAAAAGTAAAAATACCGGCAGGTGTAGATACGGGCTCAGTAATATCGATACGGGGTGAAGGGGAATCCGGCACCAAGGGGGGGCCCAAGGGAGATTTATATGTAGCCATAAATGTGCTCCCGCATAAAATTTTTAGAAGGGACGGCTATGATGTTATCTGTGAAATGCCTATTACATTTGTTCAGGCGGCTTTAGGTGACGAGTTGGAAGTCCCTACACTTGAAGGTAAGGTAAAATATAAAATGCCCGAAGGCACACAAAGTGGAACTGTATTCAGACTAAGGTCAAAGGGTATTGTTAACCCAAAGGGATACGGCAAAGGTGATCAATACGTAAAGGTAGTAATAGAGGTGCCTACAAAGCTTTCGGAAGGCCAAAAGGATATATTGAGGAAATTTGCATCTGAAAGCGGCGAAGAGATACACCAGCAAAAAAAAACGTTTTTTAATAAGGTGAAAGATGTTTTTGGTGTTTAATAGACATTAGACTGCTAGCTTTTAAAATGAAAGGGTATAATATACAGGGACTTGTTGATACATTGATTGGGAGATGTGATCTGATGAAATGGGTTGAGGTATCAATAAAAACTACCACCGGGGCTATAGAGGCGGTTGCTAATGTGCTCTATAATGTGGGTGTGTCGGGGGTTGTAATAGAGGACCCACATGATATTGTTTTGGCAAACAATGATGAAAATGCATGGGACTACATAGATGAGTCCCTGATTAATCTGGAAGAGGGAGCAATAGTAAAGGGTTATATTCCGGAGTCCTCGGATCTTGTGGACAAAATAGATCTGGTTAGACAGTTGGTAGCAGCTCTGCCCGGGTTTGGATTAAATATTGGTGCAGGAGAAGTCAGCACTGTCGAAATAAACGAAGAGGATTGGGATACCTCGTGGAAAAAATATTATAAGCCCACTAAAATAGGTAACCGAATCGTAGTCAAACCAATTTGGGAGGAATATAGGCCCGAGGAGAATGAAATTGTTATTGAAATGGACCCGGGCATGGCATTTGGTACAGGTACCCATGAAACTACAATAATGTGCATACAACGATTGGAACAACATGTTTCTGAAAAATGTACTGTTTTTGATATAGGTTGTGGAAGCGGTATATTATCCATTGCAGCCGCTAAATTAGGTGCTGATAAGGTTATAGGTGTGGATTATGACAAGGTAGCGGTGAATGTAGCTAGAAAAAATGTAACAGTAAATGAGGTTGACGATGTTGTAGAAATAAAACATGGGAATTTGTTGGATGTAGTTATAGACAAAGCAAACATAATCGTAGCGAATATTACGGCGGATATAGTTATGATTTTAAGCAGGGATATAAAAAACTTTTTGGATAACTACGGATTTTTTATTGTTTCAGGAATTATTTCAGATAAAATAGAAGAGGTCAAAGGGAGCCTAGAGGCGAATGGCCTGGAAATAACAAAGACAGAAACAGTGGGTGAATGGTCAACGATCACCTCCAAGATAATAGGAGAATAACATGCATCGTTTTTTTGTTGATATCGGTTATATCAATTTTATACAAAAGCAAATTGTTATTAAAAATGAAGATGTCAGACACATTTCAAAGGTATTGAGACTCAGAGAAGGAGATATGGTTGAAATATGTGACGGTGCAAATATGGAATATATTTGTAAAATACGATCAATAGAGA
>DASRMN010000301.1:0-6729 GCA_035647935.1 Clostridia bacterium
ATTTTATCTATATCTTCTTTAGTCATATTGGTTAGGGTAATATAATTTCCCTGTAGGAATGAAAGCCTGAAATCGTCATCCTTAAGATATAGGCTTGGACGCATATTAGGAGGTAATTGATCCACAAAACAAAACACACATTTATTTTTACAGTTTTTAACCTCGTCAATAAGTGGGTTCTCAAATTCAATACCCAGTTCATCATCATATTCCTTTTCTATTTCTATAATCCAATGTTCCCCCCCAGCTTTCAGTATTTCTATTTCTAAATACTCATCCGCCAGATAGAATTTATAATCTATAATATCTTCTATCTCATTGCCATTTATCCTGAACAGGCTATCCCCGGGTTCTATTCCTACTTCTTCCGCTATGCTTCCCTTATAAACCTTCCCAATGACGTTGCTGATATCCTTTCTCTTCAACACTGCACCCTCTTTTGCCCAATTTTAATACAAGCATTAATATTATACCATTATCGGGGACTGGAAACCAGAGCAACGGGACTACTTGTGGTTTTCTCTTTAAATACAGATCCTTCGCGGGTCAAACTAATACTGCTCGTCTCAGGATGACGAAAATGCGGGGTTTTCAACATCTTCTCTTTACATCCTCAACCAGTTTTATAAAAAGATTATATCTTTTTTGTATTCCCGATACTGTCAGAAATCTACCCAATTTAATTATGCCCATGCCCCTTGACATAAAGCCCCCCAGCTTTACCCGAGGGCTCAACAAGGGAACCACGTTTACTATGTATATGTCCTTTTTGTTTTTACCGGCCAATTGAAATACAAAATTATAAGCTATTTTTGTATATTCGGTACGGTAAGGACCCATTCCAAGCGCATATATCCTCCTCAACCTTTCGTCCGTTCCCATATAAATAGGTATGCCCCTGACCCCCCGCGGAGACTGATCATAATAGGGAGCATTCAATATCTCTTTTCCGGTTGGAACGCGGTCTATCGGTAAATATCCTATATGTATGGCCGATGCTACAATTGAAGAATGGGCCCCGCCATAACAACTATATATTATTTTCACTATTTTATCATCTTTCTCATCTTAAACGTCAGATTTGTATTTTTATTAAACACTTGTTTATTAAATATAAATAAACGAACATTGCAGCGATTACAATATTTCCGGGTATATTATCAGGATTTCCTTATTATATAAATTAGAAAAACCTTTTAAAAGGTTTTTTAAAATATAGTTACATTTACTGCTACGGAGCAGATATATCTCATTTAACTCAATATCAATACCCAGATAATAAAAACTGCCTTCTTCACTATAGCAATTTACAATGTCTTTAAAATCTTCAGGAAAGTCCAGTTTTAAATGCAGATATGCAGCCTTAATAGCTGCATAAGAATTTTTGTTAAAAACATATATAATTTTCATGGATACAGTTCACCCCAATATGATATCAATGTTTTACAATAATATATGTCCCCGTCCCTATATCATGGACAACACCGTCAAGGATTTTAGCAATTCTCTCTGATAATTCGTCTAGATGTTCATCACTCCCGGCATAAAAAACCGGGGCCATTCCCCCTAGGCCTACCATGCTTTTATTTACCGTTATAATTGCAACTATAAAATCCTTTAATCCGATTTGCATATACTACACCTTTTTTCTATTTTTCATCAACTTTAAACCGACGATTGAATCCAAGGGTTTTCTTTTTGAAGTTTCCAGCAGAGGAGTTCCCTCAACCGCCTCAATTAATGCATCCATGTTGGGTTTCATAACAGTTATTACCATAACTATGTTTCCATTCTCCGGATCTCTTTTTGCCACCGGTGTAAATTCGGGCTCGTCAAAATCCCTTCGTATGCCCAATTGGTTGGCAGCATTATGCTGTATTGCTTGGCGCTGTCCTATGTTAGACAGATACATTACCGCATTTTCATCCCTAGGTATAATTTCCACAGCCAGCCCATTACTTAAAAATATGTCTCTTTGCATCTGCAATCCAATATTTGTAATTACAATTCCGTTAACCTTTAAAATTGGTCCGTCAAATGAAATTTTAGCTTCCTTTACATCAGCTATGTCACCGATTTCCTGCCCATGAATCATCCTTTTTATAAATATATGAACAGCCAATCCTACAAACATACCCAAAAATATGGACATATGTCTGTTGATTTTTAAAATTACAAAAACATATATTATAGTTGATGTCACTATGGAGGTAATTATTGCCATGTAATTTCTTGCTTCAAATGTCTTAGCGATATCTTCAATATAGGCAGTACCTCTCGGTACCATCTCTGTTATTTCTATATTGTCTAAACTTGTCCTTTCCATGCTTCTTACTTCTCTGAACTGTTGCGCGGCTAATGCCAAAAATGTTACAGCTGTAAACTCCTTTTCAATTAGAGCGGGCACAGCCACCGCACCCAGCCCCGCGGCAATAAACCCGAGGGTAAAATGAGACAAATATCCCCTCGGGTAGGTTGGGTACTGTCTATAATCGGATTTCATCATATGGACCCTGGCAAATGTGCCCATTATAAGGCCCGGTACAATTAGAATACAGTGTTTTCCCAATACTAGATCACCTGTCTATTTTCTATTTTTATTTCTCCCTAAAAAGTTCATAAATTCCTGCCTAAAATTAGATACCTTGGACTTCCATTCTGTGCTTCCGCTACTTAAAAATAAAAACCCTACTCCGCCTACAACAGCTATAGCCAGAATTCCCAATATTCCGGCACCGGCGCCCTTACTGCTTTTGCTGCCGGGCTCATCGAATTTCACCTTTTTTGACGTATCCCCGCCTCCTGTACCATTCGTGCCCGTTTTTGTACTTTTACCTTCCTTAAAAACATTTCCGAAAAGGGCTACCGTAATCGCCTCGGATAAAAAACCTGCAGTTTTTTCCGATCTTTCCCTCATATGTCCATGGGTCCCTATTTCTGTAAGTATGGCTCTAGGTGTAAGATCTTGGTTATAATCCCCTTGTCCAAAGAAAATATCCTTAATCATGTTCGGATACATTTTATCTGCCGCTGCCTTTATTTTCTTCGCCATGTCTTCGTTGGCCTTAAAATTTTGGTTTCTTCTTCCGACAACCAGCCTTACTTTTGCCGCCGGTTTCCCCTTAATTTCCACTAAGTATTCCTCTGGAGGCACAGCATCCCTGTGTACATCAATCAAGGCGGTAGGGTGCTGTTGCCTTATTAATTGCAGTGCAGTTCTACGGGATCTTTTATAGGCGCCCGCATCATGAGGACTATGGAGCGTGCTATCAAGTGTCGCCTCCACGCCATTTTTTTCGAACCCCTGTTTTAATTTTTGTGCTACCTTAAGTATTCCACCTTTGCCCTCTGTGCTGTCTGTACCTTCAGACGGAACAAAGGATTCTGAACTATGAGTAGAATATATTGCTACCTTTCTTTTGTCTTTGTCTTTTTGCTCTGCCTGCGCTGGTATTGAACCTATGTCCAGCCCATCCTGCATAGTTAATTTAATATTGGAGAATATGTCCTCATCAATTTCAGGTAATAGCACGTCCTCCACAAACTGTGCGTACGCAATTTGGCTCTTTTTATTTGCTTTGACTACTTTATACATTTTATTATTTCCACTTAAATATTGGTCACCTTTTACGACTTCTCTGGCAATCTGAAATAAAACTTCATCACTATCTATATCGTATACTTTGTAGTAGCCCCCTTTTTCACCATACCAATCATCAGCAACTACAAATTGTGTTGTCAATGTAATCAGTAATAACAATATACAAATCAGTTTATTCTTTTTCATCTATATCACCCCTGATTTCATCTTGCTCAGTCTTATCTTCAACATCAATTTCCTCACTTGTTCGGGTTTCATCCTCTTTTTGGCTTTCACCTAATGTGCTGACAAAGTGCCCCCCATCAAAATCCGCATGTTTTTTTTCTGTGCCCCCTTGCAATTTTTCTCTGGCCTCCCCAAATATTTCTGCCATCAAAACCGCTAAAATACCTGTAATAACCGTAGTATCCACTCCGCCCGCCCCACCAAAATCTGTGGGTGCAGGAACATTGTTGATACTATTCAAAACAAGCTGGATTAAATCGCTAATCACAACCCCTATTACTCCTGCAATAAATGCACCCCTTCTGGAACGTCCTAATGCATACGCTACTATGGCACCCACGACGGGGTAAATAAGATTAGGATCGACAGGGAGATTCTCCGGTTCCGAAGGGAGCACAAATCTTTGTATCAGATAAATTGCAATACCCGCTACAACAGCACCAATGATGGATCTGACTTTTTCTTCTTTTGTTTCAGCCTTGATAAACAGATAAACAGCCAAAGCCACAGGTATGGCAAACCCCCCAATGTTAAAAGATATGTTATTGGCTAGTTTAATATTGGGGATGAAAATTGTTGATAGTATTATTGCAACAAGTATAGCAAGGGCCGACAAATCATTGAGTCTCAATCTATCGAGCACCCTATGCCCCAAGCCCGCTAAAACAAGTATTGTCACAATTACCAGTAAAATCATTCCTCCAGACAATTTGATTCCTCCTCAAGATAGACCGGAGGATGGTTTTTTCCGGTTTCTTGGCCAAACAGTTTGTGAAAAACCCCCATGCCGGTCATATAAATTAAATTGTTTTATTTAATTTAGGTTTCCCTGACAATAATTAAACTATACAAAGGGCTTTACCAAAATTCGAAAACAAGGATCCGGAAACTTTCTTTATCAATTTTTATGCAAAATAAAAAGATGTCAAAATTATTGACATCTTGTTTTATAAATCTTTTACATTATACCAATTGTATTAAAGCACCCATTCTACCCGTATTGCCTTTTTCTTTTCTATGGGAATAAAACAAGTCCGGATTACAACCGGTACACAAATTTGATATTACAATATTTTTGTTTAATATACCTGCTTCATTTAATGCAATGCGATTTGCCTCCCATAAATCCAGCCGATATCGAAGGTTAGAGGCGCGGTTCCCATAGCAGGACAACCGGTCGGAACTGGCCTTACTGACTTCTACAAAAGTTGATGTATCTTTAAAGGCCCTGTTGAATTGCTCTATAACAGTCTTATCCACTTCGTAACAGCACCTGCCTATGGATGGTCCAATAACGGCTGTTATTTCGCCGGGTTCTGAACCATAGACATCCATCATAGTCTGAGCCATTTTTCTTCCTATTTTCAGCTTGGTACCTTTCCATCCGGAATGACCCAAACCGACTACCTTTTTTACAGTATCCACAAAAAATATAGGCACACAATCAGCAAATATAGCCATCAAAGGCACGTCGGGAATATCGGTAATCAGGCCGTCTATTCCCTTATGGCCTTTTTGTTCAGGAAAACTTTCTCCCTTATTTCTACTATTAACAATTTTAATTGTATCGCCATGCACCTGATCTGACATAACCAAATTTTCATAGTTTACACCTACAGCCAGTGCAAATTTCCTGATATTTTCCTTTACATTGTTCGGTTCGTCTTCAGTTTTAAAACCCAAATTTAAATATTTATAAACCCCCTTGCTAATTCCACCGTGCCTAGTACTGAACCCATGTTTGATAAAGGGCATATTTCCTAATTTTTTGAATTTTATATATTTAATTTTATTCTCGGTTACAA
Source organism: Clostridia bacterium (assembly GCA_035647935.1). Classification (GTDB taxonomy): domain Bacteria; phylum Bacillota; class Clostridia; order Peptostreptococcales; family Natronincolaceae; genus JAAZJW01. The sequence goes on from DASRMN010000301.1 coordinate 5,632, forward strand.
TATCGTATTCCATTTTTGTCCCCCAAATTAGCAATTAATAACCGGGGAATTAGAAAAACCATCCCCCCGGTTTCCGATTTATCCTGATTTTTCATTTAAAATTTTCTTTACCTCATCCATGAAGGTATTTATATCCTTAAATTCTCTGTATACTGATGCAAATCTCACATAAGCAACCTCATCAAGTTCCTTAATTTTATCAATCACCAAATTGCCTATAAATTCTGTTGTAATTTCCCGTTCCATAGTATTGTATAATTGCCTTTCTATTTCGTCCACCAATTTTTCAATATCCTGCAGGGACACAGGCCGTTTCTCACAAGATTTAATCACCCCGTTTAATATCTTATTTTTGTCATAGGGCTCACGATTTCCATTTTTTTTAACCACTATCAATGGGATTTCATCTATTTTTTCGTATGTAGTAAACCTTTTTGTACATAACATGCATTCCCTGCGCCTTCTGACCGCCTGTCCTTCGTCGGTCGGTCTCGAATCTACCACCTTTGATTCCTGATGTGAACAAAAGGGACATTTCACTGTGGTTCCTCCTTCCCCCCTACACTATCTATAGTATAATATATTTGAATATACTGAACAAGCACTGAATTAATTTAAGATAGATTTTGTGGGTAAACACCGGAAACACCGGACTTATGTAATAGGAAGAGTGAATTATATGTCCTCTTCAGGATGTATGAATTTTGTGGGTTCTATTCTGTCCCTCATTTCAATTAGTATTACATCTTCACCTATCATTTTTATTTGGTTCCAACTGATTTCGTATTCCTGTTCCTTATTAAATAATCCCATCAATTTCCTACCTTCAGGGATTACAATAGCGTTGATCCTGCCTCTTTCTAAATCGACTTCGAGATCTGTAATCATTCCTATTCTTCTGCCGTCAGTTATACATACTACCTCCTTTTCGGTTAAGTCGGACGCTTTTATCATTTAAAAATCCCCCTTTAGTATCTTTGTCCTATATTTATATTACGTATGGTGTTAAAATTATTACAGAAATAGAAAATAGTTCAATAAAAAGACTAGAAGAACTATTCCTCTAGTCTATTGGTTTACCTTTAATCTAAATATGTT
>DASRMN010000302.1:0-2638 GCA_035647935.1 Clostridia bacterium
GCTTACGATGGTTATCAATTTAATTACAAACCTGTTCGATACAGTCAAAACAATGTTTCACCTGTATTAAAAAAGACCATGGGGTCAGGTACAGTGGTTCTTTTTGGAAACCGACATAAGGTTCGGTGGTTCTTTTTGGAGACCGGCATAGTGGCTTATGCAATAGACTTGGCCGTGCCATTGTAAGCCACGGGGACAGGGACCATGGTTTTAAAAGCGTAAACCACGGTACCAGTCCCCATGGCCTGGTGTCAGTCCTCGCAAAAGATCGAAAAATCGGAGGGTCAGGTTCGGTGGTTCTTTTTACGGTCCCCTTGGTCCAGTATCAGTTCTCACATAATTATATTTTTATTTATAGTGCCAGAATTAAGGATGTGGTATGATGGAAATTTTTCAAATAGTTGCAATTGGGTTGATCGCAACTATATTATCTGTCCTGATAAGGGATGAAAAGCCGGAAATAGGCATGTATATCAGCTTGGTTGCAGGAATAATTATATTTTTATTTATGGTGCCCAGAGTTCAATCCGTGATAAAGATACTGGGCAGCTTGACAAACAAAATTAATATCGATTCCGTTTATCTGTCCATAGTATTAAAAATAGTCGGAATTGCTTATATAGCGGAATTTGGCGCCCAAATCTGCAGGGATGCAGGTGAAGGGGTGATGGCCTCCAAAATCGAATTTGCGGGCAAAATTCTCATCATGGTGCTGGCAGTGCCGATTTTAGTTTCCCTGATGGACCTCATCATCAACATGGTGCCCTAAAAAAAGACCATGGGGTCAGGTTCGGTGGTTCTTTTTACGGTTCCCATGGCCCGGTATCAGTCCCTACAAAGGACCAAGGGGATCAGGTTAGACCATAAAGTGAGGAATCCCGTTTTTTTGCCCGCCTCAGTATGACGAAGCATATTATTCTGTAACACTTTAGGATGTGAAAAAATGAAGAACATCAAAATATATTTTATTATAGCCATAGTGCTGAATATAGCCTTTACCGGCCTTGTATGGGCGAATGAAGACACAATGGCGGATGAGAGCCCAACAACCTCGGATAATTTTGTTGCAGAACAGCTAGACAGGCTCAATATCGGCAATTTGCAGGAAATAGTGGACAGTATAAATAATGATTTGGACGGATACATACATAAGATTGATATAAAAACCTTTATAACCAGGCTATTCAAAGGCGAGGAGGTTATAACCCTACAGGATATAACTAAGGGAACCATGAAATATTTCCTCAAAGAGGTTGTTGCTAACTGGAAGATACTAGGTCAAATAATAGTCCTAGCCTCCATATATGCGATATTGGCTAACCTTCAAAGTGCATTTGAAAATGATGTGGTAGGAAAACTCGCTTACAACGTATGTTATCTAGTTATCATTGCCATTGCCGTCAAAAGTTTTACTATAGCTATCAACTTGGGAAAAAACACGATAGATGCCATGGCCACATTTATGCAGTTACTTTTGCCGATTTTGCTCACAATATCGATTGCCATGGGCGGGATAACGACCTCGGCTTTTTTTCATCCGGTTTTATTGGGCTCCATAGGCTTTATAGGCGGCATAATAAAATCCGTAGTCCTGCCTTTGATATTTTTTTCGGCAGTGTTGGCTGTTGTCAATGATCTTCCATCTAAAGTACGGATAATCAAGCTTTCAGATTTCTTGAAACAATCGGCGGTAGTCATACTGGGTTTCATTTTAACCGTATTTGTCGGAATAATATCAATACATGGGATAACTGCATCTACAGCAGACGGTGTTACGATAAGAACGGCTAAATTTGCGGCGGAGAAGTTCATACCCATTGCCGGAAAATTTTTATCGGATGCCATGGATACAATCATAGGATATTCACTGTTGCTGAAAAACAGCATAGGAGTGCTGGGCTTGATAATAATTTTTATGATCTGTTTGGCTCCGATGATTAAAATCGTCGCTCTGATAGCCATATATAAATTATCTTCCGCTATTGTGGAGCCTATAGCACAGAGCCGGTTAGCAGATTGTCTGAATCATATGGGTAACTCGTTAATTCTGATACTTGCAACCGTATCTTCAGTGGCAATCATGTTTTTTATTACAATCACCGTCATAGTCGGTGCGAGCAATATTACAATGATGATGAGGTAGGTGATATGATGGCTCTTATTAGCGAATGGGTTGTCACAATAATTTCGCTTATTATATTTACAACATTTATAGAGATATTGATACCTAATTCGAATTACAAAAGATACATAGATGTGGTGATGGGATTTTTGCTCGTAGTGGTGATTTTGACACCTCTGACAAAATTCATAGGCGGGCAGGTCGATTTTGAAGAGGGAATCCTGAGAGCATCTAATCAATTGGAACTGTCAACTGCCCAAAACAGAATGAGCAATGTTCAATATGACAATGATGAAGCTGTTATCAAATTATATAAAAACGAAATCAGTAAACAACTGCAGGATTATATGGAGCAAAACACGGAATATGCCGTCAATAATGTGGCGATAGAAATTGATGATAACAGTAGCAGCCCGGAATTCGGAACGATAAAAAATTTCGATATCACTTTGGAGAAAAAGGCTGAGAATGCGAAACCCGTAAATAAGACAGTCAAACCGATACAAATAAATATAC
>DASRMN010000303.1:0-5330 GCA_035647935.1 Clostridia bacterium
GTGCACAACCTGTTATCAAAAGCATTTTCCCATCTTCCTCTATTATAAGATTTTGTTCATGGACAAAGGTGTCATCTGTCATTTGCCCATTTTTCTCAATCAACAGACCGCTATTTAAAGACGGTTGGGGTTCCTTTTGGATGGTATCTGAATACATTTGGATATCCCTGCCGATAAAAAAACGGTCCGATGTAAATATTATCTGCTCACTCCGGTCCAGCTCCTCATCCAGACCTATATACTCTATTTCTTTGTTTGGACGCAGGGCATAATGCTTTCCAAACGCCTGCGGATGTACAAATATATCAGCTGTATTATTCTCCTGTAAAAATACTTTTAATCCACCGCCATGATCATAATGCCCGTGTGAGATTATAAGAAAATCAACATCCGCGATGTTTACATCCAACTTTTTAGCATTTTCAAGAAACAATCCGCTTGCCCCAACATCAAACAAAATTTTATAATCCATTGTTTCTATATACAGGCTGAGCCCGTGTTCACTACCAAGTCCTTCCGAAATTGATGTGTTTTCTGCTAATGTTTTAACAATCATACTCCTGATCCCTCATTCCCTTCGAAAAGTATTTTCAATGTCTTTTCATAAACCCTTCTGACTGCCGTCCCCGATATGCAATCTATATCTACAATGGTCTGCCCATTATTGATAGCCTTTACGGCATCCATGTCAAAAGGTATCCTTCCTACAAAGGGTAAGCCGTGTTCCTCACAAAACAGCTCAATTCTTTCCGTAATTTCAAGATTAGTATCATATTTATTGGTGCAAACCGCTATTTTAACCCCAAATTTCATCGCTGTATCTATAATACGCTCCATATCGCTGATACCCGATACGGAGGGTTCGGCCACAATCAAAACCATATCAACACCGCTGAGCGATGCGATGACCGGACAACCGATTCCTGGGGAACCGTCAATGATTGCAAATTCCGTGTCAATCCCCGCATTAACCGCCGCTGTTTTCATCTGTTTTTTTACATCGGCGACCAACAATCCGGAGGTGCCACATCCCATCTTGAGCTGTGCCGTTGAAAAAACCTTCTCTCCATAGGTAGAATACAACATCAATTCTCCCGCCACAGCCGGCTTTAAAATTACTGCCCCCACAGGGCAGACAAGCCGGCAGACCCCGCAGCCTTCACAAGCAAAGGGATTTACCCTATATCCCCCTTCTGCTGTAATTGCGTCAAATCTACAATGTTGCCTGCACAGATCGCATCCAATGCATAATTCAGAATCAATCTCCGCCTCCGGCAATCCATAAAAATCCGTCTTTTCCGGTTCGGAATCCTGTCCTGTTATGAGGTGTAAATTAGGTGCATCTACATCACAATCCGCATATGCCTTGACACCTGAAAGCTTTATAAATGCACTTGCTATTGTTGTTTTCCCGGTGCCGCCTTTGCCGCTAAGAATTAACAACTGCTTCATGACGTTGCACCTCCTTTGTTACCGCTTTCAGTAAGGAAGAAAACATTGTCCTGTATTTTTCGCTTTCTCTGACTACTATTTTTGCATTTGAATTCAATATTCCAAGTTCATTATCAAAGGGAATTCTCCCCAAAATTTTTATGTTTCTTTCTAAACAAAATTTTTCCGCCGGGTTTTCCCCATCAAGGCATTTGTTGAGAACCACGCCGAATGGTTTTTTAAATATTTGCACCAGTTCATAGACCATATTGAGATTATGAACACCGAATAATGTGGGTTCGGCTACCAAGATACAATAATCCGCATCCTTTATGCTGTCCATAACAACACAAGCACTGCCGGGGGGGCAATCAATAAAGATAGGAATATCAAAGACACCTTTATTATCATTTAACAATTTACTGATTATCGGAATGCCGGATACCTCGCCTGTATTCAGTATTCCCGTATTGACATATACATTATCTGAGATACCTTTTTGTATTTTACCTATAACTTTTTCTTTCTCAGCCAATGCTTTTTCGGGACAAAGCAATGTACAGCCGCCACAGGAATGGCAGATATCCTCAAATATAATCAATTTATCCTTAACATAAGAAAGCGCATTAAATTGACAAAAATCAACACACCTTCTACACCCATTGCAGAGTTCTTCATCCACTGCCGGAATTTTAACCGATACCTCTTCCTCTCTAACATTTTCCGGTTTAAAAAACAGATGCCCATTTGGTTCCTCAACATCACAATCAATATAAATCGATTTCTCCGCCACCGCAGCCAGGTTTACCGATACCAATGTTTTCCCTGTACCACCCTTACCGCTCAGTACGGCTACCATCATATCAAATTCTCCTTTTCCCGCGTCCGTGCCCATGAAATCCCCCATGAATTTCGTCCAATAGAGGAAGTCCCCCGGCCATAAAAGCATCGATATTTTCCTTTACCGAAGCATCAATTGTTCCATATATTTTAATACCGGCAGCCTTCAGCACATTAGCGGCATTTTCTCCGCATCGAGGTGTTAATAAAACATCCGCCTCGGTATCAACTATTATTTGTGCGGCCTTAATCCCTGCACCGCCCGAACTTATTGCCGCACTGTTGTCAACAAATTCAGCCTCCTCGGTCTCTGTATCATACACAAGATAATAAGGGGCACGCCCAAGGGCCTCACAAACATCTGTTTTTATATCTTTTTCATCTACAGGTATAACTATCTTCATAATAAACCTCCATTCTATTTTTACTCAAATAAACTCCTGCCACATTTATTTTTTTATGAACATATGATTAACCATCTATATTTCCATTACGTGCAAAACCTTTATTACACCCATGCCTATACATACGGCAGTTGCGGCCGCATCTTTGTCCGTGGCCGTTACAGAGCTGATATTTACCTCCCTCAATTATCAGCACCTTACAGTTTACCAATGATTCGGCCAACTTTTTTCTTGCCCTCATATAAATTCCCTGAACGGTAGTACGGGCAATATCCATTTGAATGGCACATTCTTCCTGGGTAAGACCTTCTAAATCTATAAGCCTTATTGTTTCATATTCATCAACCTTCATTTTTATATAATCCTTATCATCCGAAACAGAACCAAGGGGGCCAAATTTATTACTTTCCGGCAAAGAACATACTTTCCTCCATTTAATTGGCCTTGCCATAATTTTATTACCTCAATTATAATCAGAAATAACCAGAGTGGCCTCTAGTTACTTCCAATACCCGTTACAGGTTTGCTAATTGTTCAACAATCACTTCAAGCTAAATGTTATGATAGCCTATTTTACTAAAAATAACTATTTTTGTGTTCCCATCGGATTTCGATTTATAGCAAAACCTCTTCCATAACCACCGGCAAAACCGCACCTACGAAGAAGCCTACGACCCAGCCTCATTCCAAGGCCGGTACCATATCTGACTGATCCTGCACCTGTACAGGGCCCCAAACCCCTTCCGGTCATTGACCCGGCACCTGTTGGACCGGTTCCATCCCCTCGCGGCATATGATCCACCTCCTCTTCATAGTTTAACCCTTCCAATTCCTATTATACTTTGTTCTTGACATATGTCAATAATTTTTTGTAAACAATTTCATTTCCAAAAAAGACATAACCTATTGATCATAAATCAATCAATAGGCTTATCTTCGGGTGTTAACATATAAATTACAATGGTTTTTTCATTACTAATTATCATGAACTTTTATATAATTGCTTATTTCTCTGAGCAACCTTCTCTTTTCGGCCGGTAGCGTACCAAACATCCTGACCAAGTTTGTCGGATGTGTTGTATCAAATAACATCGGTTGTTCGGGTTCCAAGTTTTCTAAAAGTGTTTTTATTTCTATCAGTCGTTCTTTTCGGCCTGAAGGAATATAGGTATTATTCTCCACCATACTCCTTAACCTTGAGCCCTCCATGACCAACAGGTTCATAGTAATAAATTTTTCCGTTTTAAACTGATTAACCATTTTAGCGGTTGCAATTGCATTATCGACAGATTCACCTTCACCGGCTATACCGTACATTATGATGGTGTTAAATGCTAGATTTGCTTCATTGAGTTTTTTGGCCTGTTGGATCGCCTGTTCTACAGTATGGCCCTTATTCATCAATTTCAATATATCATCCCTGCCGGTTTCAAAACCGATATATAATAATCTAAGGCCTGCATCATGAAGGATAGATAATTCTTCAACCGAATATTTAAAAATACTCCTTATAGCGGCATATGAGGCCACACGTGCACAATATGGCAAATGCAAATGTACCATATCCAACAATTGTTTCATTTTTTCAAAGCCTATTGACATGGGATCCGAGCCTACCAAAAATATCTTATCTGTGTAAACATACATATTCATTAATTGCTTTTCTATATCCGGAAGCGGAACCTCATAGTATTTTTCATCTTTGTACATGGAACAAAAAGTACATTTGTTATATATACATCCTGATGTAACAGGCACTAAAACAGTATTCATTTCATCCTGCGGATAATGGATAGCATCACTTTCATACATAAATCTTCCTCCTCTTCACCTTTGTTTACTATATAACCACCCGAACTTTTATTATATAATATGATTTTATCTGATATCTTTTGATTTAATTAACAATACACTTTATTTTCCGTATCGGTTCATAATTTAATTATGGCACATTATAATCAAAAGAACAATATATTTTTGATATAGAAAATTCCCACTGAAATATTATCCTAATATCAGTGGGAAAATGTTATTTATTAAACCATAAATATCTCTGCGCTTTTTTTATTATAAAACAGCTATTTTTTTACCATAATCTATTGCAGCTTTTTGTGCATCGGTATCAGGATTCCATAGACATCTGAGCCCTTCGCCGATAACCTCAAAACCTGCATCTTCCATTAAACCGTTTATAACTTTTACAGACTCGCCGCTCCAACCGTAACAGCCAAACCCCGCGGCTTTTTTACCTTTGAACCTCATTATTTTTATAAAGTGAATAAAGCTCGCCACCGAATGCAGAATATTATTTCCGATGGTTGGTGAGCCTATAATGACGGTTTTCGACTTAAAAACTTCGGTAATCAAATCATTATAATCACTCTTAGCCAAGCTGCCGATTTTAACAACCACATCCGGGTCCGCCAGACTTATACCTTCCGCTATTTTTTCGGCTAATTTTTTTGTGCCGTTCCACATGGTATCATAAATAATGGTGATTTGATTTTCCTGATAATCATTTGCCCATTCCGAATATTTTTCAACAATCTGCATGGGATTGTCCCGCCAAATAACACCATGGCTCGTGGCAATCATATCTATCGGCAAATTTAATGAAGTGATTTCATCTAATTTCTTCCTCAATATCGCACTAAA
>DASRMN010000304.1:0-3626 GCA_035647935.1 Clostridia bacterium
ATTATATCCTCCTGTGCTTCTAAACCTACCATGAGTGAAGATTCTGTTCAAAGTAATACGGCAATTGGGAATAGGGGCGAATTTCCTGAGGTAAGTCCCGAGGAAAGCGCTCAGGCAGACGCAGATTCCGACATTGGGGGCATAGAACCTGAAAAGGTTATCACCAGTGTATTTATCTCTTTGGAAACCACAGAATTTGATTCTGCCATTGAAAATTTAGGTAGCATCGTCAGTAAAAGTAAGGGCTATGTGGAGAATTCCAATATTTCAAGCAGGGGTCGCATAAATAACAAGGTTTTTCAGCATGCCCAATATACTATAAGAATACCTAAAGGCAGCGTAGATACCTTTACCGGCGAAATGGATTCAATTGGAAATGTAGTCTCCCAAAGCACCTCAAAAGAAGATATCACGAAACAATATTATGATACCGAAAGCAGGTTAAACCTACTGAAAGTTAAAGAAGAAAGAATGACTGCACTTCTCAAAAAAGCTGAAAGAATAGAGGATATTATCACCATAGAAAATCAACTGAGTGAAATTATCCATCAAAAAGAGAGCATGACCAAAAATATATTGGAAATGGATGATAAGGTGGCTTATAGCATAATAAACATGGAAATTTCCGAGGTGGAGAAACTCAGAAGTGATGTTACCGCAAAAACAACCTTTGCTGCCAGGATTTCTAATGCTTTTAATGATTCCTTGTATACATTTAAGGTATTTGTAGAAGGAGTTGTCCTTATATTTGTATATACTTGGCCCTTCCTGCTGGTCGGAGGTTTGATTGCATTCCTAGTTTTCAAATTTATTAAAACCAAGAGGGAAACTAAATAAATTAATGCGGGAGGCCAAAGGCCTCCCCTACAAATGGCAACGGGACGTCAGACTGTGTGAAAAATGTCATCCTATGCGAAGCGAAGGATCTCAAATGGCTTAAAAACGAGATTCTTCGCTACACTCAGAATTTATATGTGCTAGCCACACCACGATAAACGAAAATGTTCTTTTCGGGTGGGGCAGACGACTCTGCCTGCCCGCGGGTGGACAGGGTCGTCCACCCCTACCTTTCATAGCAATGACAAAAAGCGGGAAAGATGCTTTTTCACACAGCCTGACGTTGCTGTAACTGAAGAATGATAATGAGAATCGTGGAGTGAAGTTATGTTTCCTTCAAGGCAACCGGATTAAAAGGGATTCAAACAAGCTGAGATGTTTTTTATATAGAAAACGAGGTGTAAACAATTATGAATATATTGGTAACCGGCGGCGCCGGATATATAGGTTCCCATACATGCGTGGCCTTGTTGGAGGCCGGACATACGGTGATTGTTGCGGACAATCTGTGCAATAGCAGGGCCGAAACCGTAGACAGGATCGAACAGATTACCAACAAAAAGATTACCTTTTACAAAATAGATGTGACCGAAGAGAAGGCAGTAAACACGATTTTTGATAACCATTCCATAGACGGCATTATTCATTTCGCAGGGCTGAAGGCAGTGGGCGAATCGGTGGAAAAACCCCTTGCCTATTATTATAATAATACTGTCAGTACCATGGTTCTTTGCGGGGCCTGTCTGAAACACGGAGTAAAACAATTTGTGTTCAGCTCTTCGGCGACGGTATATGGCGAGAATGAGGTTCCCTTTGTTGAGACCATGCCACTTTTGCCGACCAGCAATCCCTACGGTGAAACCAAGGCTGTAAGCGAACGAATTCTTATGGATGTCGCTAAGGCAAATCCTGATTGGTCAGTCGCTCTCTTAAGGTATTTTAATCCCGTAGGAGCCCATGAGAGTGGTTTAATCGGAGAGGCCCCTACAGGTATTCCCAATAATTTGATGCCCTATATTACCCAAGTGGCGAAGGGCAAACTGGAGAAATTGAGGGTATTCGGAAATGATTATTCGACGGTAGACGGTACAGGGGTAAGGGATTATATCCACGTGGTGGATTTAGCCGAAGGGCATGTGGTGGCACTGGACAAGCTTACATCGGGTATTCATATATATAACTTGGGTACAGGGCAAGGCACAAGTGTTTTACAGCTGTTAGAGGCTTTTGAAGAAGCAAACGGCCTTAAAGTACCCTATGAAATTGTGGGGCGCAGATCCGGTGACATTGCCGAATGCTATGCCGATGTCGGCAAGGCAAAAAGAGAATTGGGCTGGGTGGCTGAACTCGGTATCATAGATATGTGTAGGGATGCTTGGAGATTTGAGAAGGGGTTTATATCATAAAAAACTATAAAAATAAGTTATAAAAGCATGAAGTAAATAATAGGGGCTAATGGTATGATATGGAAAACAATCGAAAAGAGGTAAATTGTTTGATTGAACGTAGGAATTTAACCCGTATATTTTTATGGATTTCAGTATTGCTTTGGATGGTATTGATTTTTAATCTGTCATCTCAGGCAGTAGGGCAATCTAATGCACTTAGTACCGAAATAGCCAAAACTGTTGTGGTAATTACAGAAAAAGTCGCCCCTGAAAAGGCGACCGAAATAGACGTAAGGGAACTGAATCATCTGATAAGAAAGAAATCCCACTTTCTTGTTTATTTGGTGCTGGGGATTTTATCTATGGGTGCGGTGAGACAAAGTAGAATATATGGAATTAAAGGGGTTGTTATAACCCTCCTGTTTTGTTCCCTTTATGCAATTTCAGATGAGGTTCATCAGTTATTTGTACCCGGCAGAGGTGCACAGGTCAGCGATGTTTTTATTGACATCACAGGGGCATCTATCGGTATTCTGGGATATTTGGGCATAAATAAACTATAGGTGTTTGGTCCCTTCTTTAATAATCTCCGCTCTCAAGACTTTTTTATAGTAATTATAATAGTCTTTTATTTCTTTAACTATATCCGTTTCGTATGAATTGTTTATAAGCTCGGTTTCTAAATTGTCAATAAGTATGTCTACGTCCTTGTTTGCCTGCTTTTCTAGGTTGTTGACTATACCCAAGTATTTGGGAGCCATGCCAAATAGGGAGGATTTTTTTGATCCATTTTTTTTATATTCCACTTTTGCTTCCTCCATTAAGGAATCAAGTGCATCTTGTTGTTTTTGTTGCAATTTTTCAAACCTACCTTTATACACCCCGACAATATAATTATAAGATGGTTTTTCTGTTTTATCACTGGGATTTGTTTTGGTGTTATCCGACGAATTTATTTCTGCATTGTCTGTGGTTTCATCCGAAGTATCAGGTCCCCCATCAGGCAGATCCTTATTTTCCTTCATTTCATCCCCGTTTTCCTCAATCGCATCTATACCTTCAAACGGATTTTTAACAACAACATCTATATCAGGATTATGGGCAGACGGATTTGTTAAATCTTTATAGATCGAATAATAATTAGAGAAAAAAATGGCGAATATCAATATGGGAATAAGAATTATAAATAATAGCAAATAGGCTTTAAAGCTTTTAGAAGAACTTTTCATATAATTTACCTCTTATCTTAATTTTGTGGTCAGTGAGGACAGGTTTCTGTGACCACTGTGATTTCCACCATCAGTTACCAATTTGTCTTAACTTTATTTGGTTTTATGGTGGTCACAGGAACCTGTCCCCACTGACCACCGGACTTCATTATAACCCGCACCGGTTATTCCT
>DASRMN010000305.1:0-5359 GCA_035647935.1 Clostridia bacterium
CTTTGAATCTTTCCGACAAAAGTATGGGGTTCCACATTGTCAAAAGGGAAAATATCTATATAAAATCCCTGATGAATATCTGTTCCTACAACATCCCTCTGTAAAAAAATCGTATTGTTTTTGCGAATTTTCGCAAACTGATTGATATAATTTTTATCTGTTTCATATGTTTGTAGAAAATAATCCTTACCCAGGCATTCCTGACCTATAGTCAAAAATTTTTCAAAGTCCCCTCTTAACATACATACATCTATATCATCATCCCATGGTATGAAGCCATTGTGGCGGATTGCACCTAATAATGTACCTGCAAATAAATGATATTTGATATTATTTTCTTTGCATACCCCGTCAAATTCCAATAATATTTCCAATTCAACCTTCTGAACCGCTCTTATATTTATATCTAAATCGGGAAATTTTCTATTGTAGCCGTTCATACCCTAAACAACTTCCTTCCCTACGTTTCGACATTTATACACCTCTACATTACATTATAATACTGTATAGCAGAACAAACAACACAAAATCACTGTTATTCCTATAAACTAACGTGTTAATTGTCCCCGTGTTAATTTCTCTTATTACAAATATCTATATCATATCCTTATGTTATCGAATTTATCTATGCGTGGAGGAAATGGATATTTGTGTGATAAAATACATTTGGTACCAATATTTTGTAATATAATGTCTGATGGAGGCAAAGCATGATGTATGAAAAGAATAAGCATCCGACATTATATTCATTTTCAAGGTAAAATAATATAAAACAAAGGAGAGTAAAATGAAAAAGAAAATAGTACTTTTACTAATTTTAGCACTGATTTTCAGCATGGTAGGATGCAAAAAGCAAACCTCAGACGCCCCGCCCGAAACCCCTCCGGATGAGGAAACAGCCGGTAAACCGGTGGACAAGCCTTATGAAGGCGAGACCTTAAGCGTATTGATTGCTTATGGCGGAGGAGAAAATTCATTTCCCGCATTTACAGAAAAGACAGGAATTAAAGTTGAGTATTTAAGCATGTCAACAGGTTCGGCACTTGTAAAACTACAGGCCGAGGACGGAAAAACAGACGCCGATATCTGGTTCGGCGGCGGAGTGGACAGTTATTTAAGTGCTAGGGATTTGGGTTTTTTAGAAGCTTATAAATCTCCTGAGATAAACAATATTAATCCGCAATATCTGGACAAGGACGGATATTTTGCAGGCCTGGCTTTGGTACCTACAGGTTTTATTGTAAACGATGATATTTTGAAAGATAAGGGTCTGGAAACACCAAAAACTTGGGAAGATTTAGCCGATCCGAAGTATAAGAACGAGATAATAATGGCTAACCCTGCTATCTCGGGAACTCAATATGCCATAACAAGCGGACTTATTCAGGTTTTAGGTGAAGACAAGGCTTGGGACTATTTTGAAAAGTTAAACGACAACGTCGAATTTTACGCAAAGGGAGGCGGGGAACCCCTCGAAAAAGTAGGTGCCGGTGAATTTGCTATAGGTGTTACCGCCATTACCGGAGGCACATATGCAGTTGGAGATACAAATCCGACATCCGTGATCTATCCGGAAGACTATATTCCTTGGACCCCTGCACCCATTGCAATATTTAAGAATACAAAAAAACTTGGGGCGGCAAAAGCATTTATAGATTGGTATCTGTCTCATGAGGGACAAGAAATTTTAAGGGAAGCAGATGCCAGGATTATGGCCAGAGATGATGTGGATCCGCCTGAATTGATGAAAGAGTTGGATAAAAGTAAATTAATAGATTTTGATTTGGAATTGATGGGAAGCCAAAGGGAAGCAATACTGGAACAATGGGCGGAATTAGCAGGTGACAAGTAATACAGTTATAAAGTCAAAGGAGAGGGTAAAAAACACTCTTTCCCTTGACTATATCATAGATAAAGCGATTTTATGGATAATTATTATCAGTTTGCTAACCTTCATCTTATATCCCATAATAAAAGTTATCTCCACCAGTTTCTATAATAAAGGTGTATTTACTTTGAGCAATTATGGGGAGCTTTTTAATGCCCGAAATATAAAATTAATAAAAAACAGTGTATTTGTTGTAAGTCTATCATCCCTGTTGGGTACAATAATTTCTCTGTCCATAGCCCTATTTGCCTTTGTAGGTAAAATGAAAAAGAAAAAAGGCATCTATAAAAGTATGCTTTTTACCATGGTATCCCCGCCATTTGTTTCATCTTTGGCTTTGATTACACTTTTTGGCCGCAGAGGATTTATTACCAGCAATCTGTTGGGTTTGAGTGTCAATCCTTATGGTTGGCCGGGAATTGTTTTGTTACAGGCTTTAGGGAAGGTGCCTTTGGGAGTAATTATGCTAATAACTGCAATCAATGCCATAGACCAAAGACAGATATTGGCTTCCAGGGATTTAGGCGCAACATCGTACAAAACCCTGAAAAACATCTTATTACCCGGGATATTCCCCACAATCCTGTCGGTGCTGTTTTTAAGTTTTACAATGAATTTAGCCGACTTTGGTACCCCTATAATTATAGGAGGAAAATTTAAAATGCTTGCTACGGAAATTTATATGACTATATTCTCCAGTAGCAACTTGGGGAAAGCGGCCGCTATGAACGTACTTTTAATTCCCCCCGCCGTACTGGCATTTTTATTCTATAAAAAAAGCATGGATAACATAAGCAATAAATCGGAAGGGCTAAAAACTTTGGGGAATCAAAGCTACGGTTTTGACGTCCCTTTACCCTTAAAATTCTTTCTCGGAATTGTTACCGCTTCTTTTTTCATAATATCAATACTAAAATACGGCACTATTTTCCTGACTGCAATATCTATAAATCCTTCCGGGAAGATAATGTTTACATTAGAACATATAAAGAAAGTTAAAATGGCATATGTACCGGTAATAATAAGAAGTATAAATTTTGCTATAATAGCCGGAGTGGTTTCTTCTGTTGTGGGAATTCTGCTTTCATATTATACCCATAGAAGAAAAATAGCGGGAATGAAATATATAGAGTTTGTTTCGGCTCTTCCATATATTATACCCGGCATATTTTTCGGATTGGGCTATATAGTTGCCTTTAAAAGCAGGCCTCTTTTACTTACGGGGACTACGGCCATAGTAGTGCTGAATATTACCTTTAGGCATATATCCGTGGCAAATAAAGCTGCCAATGCGGCTTTTACTACCATAGATACGAGATTGGAGGATGCCTCCAGGGATTTAGGTGCGTCACATTTTAAAAGCATTATAAATATAGTATTCCCCATATTGAAGCCCATATTTTTAACAAGCTTCATAAATACTTTTTCAGCAAATATGACTACTGTCGGGGCCATAATATTTTTGGTCTCTCCCAGAAACGTAGTGGCATCAATAGTAATGTTTAAAGAGATAATCAACGGGGGATACGGCCAAGCTTCCGTAATGGCCGGAATTTTAATATTAATAACAGTAGGTATAAATTTGGTAGCAGTAAAATTATTAGATAAGGAAGAAATATAATATGTTTTTAGAACTTATAAATCTAACTAAACTATTTGATAAAGATAACGGTATAGAAGATGTTAATCTGAGCATAAAGGAAGGAGAGTTTATAACTATATTAGGGCCTTCCGGATGTGGAAAAACTACCACTTTAAATCTTATAGGCGGATTTTTAAAAGCGGATTCGGGCGAAATAATGTTGGAAGGACAATCAATTTTAGACTTGCCCCCTGAAAAAAGACCTTTGTCTACGGTCTTCCAGAGTTACGCTTTATTCCCCCACATGAATTTAATAGAGAATATAAGTTACGGCATACGTTTTTCAAGAAATAAAAGAAAGAAAAAGGCTATGGAAATAGCTGAAGAATACATTGAAATAGTAGGTCTGTCAGGCTATGAAAAAGCAAAGGTCGGAAATCTAAGCGGAGGGCAACAGCAAAGAGTGGCCTTGGCTAGGGCAATGGCTACCAATCCCAAACTGTTACTGTTAGATGAACCCCTGAGCAATTTAGATGCTAATCTGAGAGTGAAAATGAGAAAAGAGTTAAAGGAACTTCAAAGAAAGCTTAATATTACAATGATATTTGTGACCCACGATCAGGAAGAAGCCTTGAGTTTGTCGGACAGAACGGTAGTAATGAACAAGGGACATGTAGTACAGGTAGACACTCCCGAGAATATATACTTTTCTCCTGTGAATGAATATACAGGCTCTTTTATCGGCAAATCAAATATTATTGAAGACGGTTGCGGAGAAAAAATATTGATAAGACCGGAAGATATAAATATGAATTTAAACTCGGACGGAGAATACAGAGTAACGGCTAGGATATTTATGGGACAATATACGGAATACATTGTCAAAAATGGAGATATTTCTTTGAATATTACCTTGATGGGTAAAGAAAATACGGTTTACAATATAGGGGATAGCGTTGATATAGAAATCCTGTACAAAGTTCCAATTTAAACAGGCTATCCTCCTGTTTTCAAATTTCATATTGGCCCATGTTTCAGTATCTCTTTTTACATATGGAACAAGTCTTTTCCTCCCCGTGTTTCATTGGTCTTTTACATTGACTACATGTTCCGGCCGGAATTAAATGCTCTACAGAAACCTTGTTTTTTTCTAATGGAACAACTTCTCTGTATTTGAGGGCACTACTCGGGCAAAGTCTTGAACATAATCCACATTCTTTGCATCTGAGAGGATAATGAACCATTTTCCGATGGGTATCATCAACATATTTATTCTCCCATGCTGAATTAGGACAAATTTTTTCACATATGCCACAGGCCCAACATTCTTTTTCTATTATCCAAGTCGGCCAAAAATAATAGTTTGTTTCATTATTTTTTTTATTGGAATCTTCTAATACTCTTAACAATAGCTCCCTACCGGGATGTTTACCATGACCCTCACCGGTAAAAAAATCGTCAACCATACCTTTTGCAATCTGCGTAGACTTTTCATTAAACAATCCAAATATTTCACGTCTCGAAACAGTATGCTTAAAAGGACTGACCTTATCATAAAAAACAAATTTTTCATGAAACAAATCTTCTCCGAGAAACATTTTAACCCTATCAAAGATTGCCTTTATTTGGCTATGTCCATTACTTTTACTGCACTGATTACATAGGGAAATGTCAATATGCAATTTTTTATTATCCATTGTTCCAAAAGAGGCATATAGCTCCCAAGGCAAACCTGCCAAACAGGGAACAATCAAACCGCTATTTAATTTGCTGTTCCTGCTACAACCGATTAATAACGTATCTTTTTTATTAAAATTATAAAAAATCCTTTTATAATCAATCGGTGAAGTAAAGCAACTATTTGGACAAACAACTGTACATATATAGCT
>DASRMN010000306.1:0-15227 GCA_035647935.1 Clostridia bacterium
GCTGAAAAAAGATATTAAATTGCGGTATAACAAACCTGGCAATGTTTATCTCGGGTTAATACATCGCTTGGATAGGCCTGTAGGGGGGGTTATGGTTTTTGCCAAAACTTCGAAAGCGGCATCCAGATTATCCGATCAAATACGAAGGGGAAAGTTTACAAAGCAGTATATGGCGGTTATACATGATAGGCCCGACAAAGATAAAGGCACCTTGTTACATTATTTACTGAAAGACAACAAAACAAACACAGTGTTTGCCGTAAATGAAGGCACCAAAAGGGCAAAAAAAGCAATATTAGATTACGAGGTAGTTAACACTGCGGGGGATTTTAGTCTGGTAAAAATAAATCTACGTACGGGCAGGCCCCATCAAATTCGTGTACAATTTTCTTCAATGGGACACCCGTTATATGGAGATCAACGATATAACTTCAGAAAGGATAACGTAAAAGACCAGATTGCACTTTGGTCATATAAAATTATCTGTAACCATCCCACATTAAAAGAGGAGATGACATTCACCAGTTTACCTGTCAAAAGAAAACCTTGGACTTGGTTTTAAGACGAGGCAATCGACAGTCCCGGGAGTTATAATTGCTAAAATTATTAAGGGTGTAGGTTTGTAGCATACAAACTACACCTTAAATTTGTTATAATTATATGTAGTTCGGAAAACGTAGGGGGTCTTCTATATGAAATATGATATAAACGGTTTAAACAAACAGGCTGTTGCTCAATCCAAGGAGAAATACGGTACAAACAAATTAACTCTGCAGGAAACAGAAAAGTTTTGGGACAAGCTAAAGAAAAACTTTAAGGATCCTATTATAAGAATTTTGATAATTGCATTAGTTATTAACCTGATATTTTTATTCTCAGGCAAATCTGCATGGTATGAATCCCTCGGAATTGCAATAGCTATTTTGCTGGCGACTCTGGTGGCCACCTGGTCTGAATACAGTAGTGAAGAATCATTTCGTAAACTGCAGGAAGAGGCATCCCGAATCAGGTGCAAGGTGTTCAGGGATGACCTGATACAAGAAATTTCAATTGATGATATCGTTGTAGGGGATTATGTTCTGCTCCAACCCGGGGATAAAGTGCCTTCGGACGGGAAATTGATATGCGGTGAATTAAAGGTGGATCAGTCTTCCCTCACAGGTGAAACGAAGGAGATAAAAAAACAGGTTGCGCCGGAAAATTCTATAGAAGAAAGGAAAAATACAGACCTGACTAATCTCCATAATGTTTATAGAGGCACGGTGGTAGTTTCGGGAGAAGGTGTACTGTGTACGGAAGAGGTAGGTGACAATACCTTTTATGGGCATCTGGCACAAGAAATACAAATAGAAAAAAGGGACTCACCACTAAAAGTTAAGCTTAGCGGTTTAGCCAAAGACATAAGTAAATTTGCTTATATTGGAAGCATACTGATAGCCATGGCTTTTATGTTTAAAAAAGTAGTGATGGACAATGGTTTTGATATTATTGAAATTGCTCGTTATTTGTCCAATTGGCAGAACCCGATCAATGACTTAATTACAGCCATCACACTGGCCATAATTATTATAGTTGTCGCTGTGCCGGAAGGGTTGCCGATGATGATTGCAATGGTATTATCCCTGAATATGAAGGAATTATTAAAAGATAATGTTTTGGTCAGGAAACTTGTAGGTGTTGAAACGGCGGGAAGTTTAAACATACTTTTTGCTGATAAAACCGGCACCATAACCAAGGGACAACTGGAAGCGGTTATATTTGTCAGCGGTTCTAATAAGGAGTACCCATCTTTTGAAGAAATACCGAAAAACCTAGGCGATTTGTTGAGCCTTTCTCTGACAAATAATATGAGTGCTTTAATTAAAGGGGGTTATAATGGACATGATACTCGGGTAGTTGGAGGAAATATGACAGAGAGGGCCCTCCTAAAATTTATAGCCTGCAATAAAGAAACAGAAACAAAAAAACAGATTGTAAAGGAAGTGCCTTTTACAAGTGAAAACAAATATTCTGCGGCACAAATAGCAGGGGATTATAATTTAACCTTAATCAAGGGTGCCCCCGAAAGAATAATGGACAAATGTATTTGTTATTATGACGAAAAAGGCATAAAGGTGCCATTTGGAAACGTAAAGCAGTTAGAGAATTTGGAAGATAAAATTAATGAACTGGCCAAAAAATCAATCAGGGTTATAGCTGTAGCTACCTCGGAAAACAATTTGAAGGATGATAACCAATTTGACGGGCTGGCTCTGGTCGGAATTATGGGTATCAGGGATGATTTAAGACCCGAATCTATAAGTGCCATCGAAGAGGCTATGGATGCGGGGATTCAAACCGTCATGATTACGGGTGACGGAAAGGAAACAGCGGTTGCAATTGCTGAGGATGCCGGACTGATACAAAACACAAAAGATATTGTGTTGGTTTCACAGAATGTCCAGAAATTCACCGATGAACAGTTAAAGGGGGTACTTCCCGATATTCGTGTGGTAGCTAGGGCTCTGCCTTCAGATAAATCTAGGTTGGTAAGGGTTGCACAGGAGCTGGACCTAGTTGTCGGAATGACCGGCGATGGTATAAATGATGCTCCCGCCTTAAAACGTGCGGATGTTGGTTTTGCCATGGGAAGCGGCACGGAGGTAGCAAAAGAAGCGGGGGATATTGTTGTGTTGGACGATAATTTTTTATCCATCACTAAATCCGCACTTTACGGTAGGACTATATTCAACAGCATCAGAAAGCTTATAATGTATCAGTTGACGGTAAATGTCGGGGCTGTATTCATTGCTTTCATAGGCCCGTTTATTGGTGTGGACCTTCCTTTGTCTATGACACAGATGCTGTGGATAAACTTGGTCATGGATACATTAGCCGCCTTGGCATTTGGAAGGGAGCCTGCACTCGGTAAATATATGAAAGAACCGCCTAAAAAAAGAGCGGAACCTATCATTAACAAGGATATGTGGAGCTCTATTATATTGAACGGCGGGTTTATAGCGGTTATGTGCGTTTTTTTTCTAAAGTCATCGCTTACCAGAGACGTTTTCAGAACGGGCCCGGCCGGCAGACAGGATATATATCTGCTCACAGGCTTTTTTACCTTTTTTGTATTGCTGAATACATTTAATATATTTAATGCAAGGACAAGCGAAATTAATCTGTTCAGACATATTTTACAAAATAGAGATTTTTTAAAAGTTGTAGCCCTGATTTTCGGCATTCAAATTATACTTACACATTTTGGCGGTGAAATGTTAAGAACAGCGGGTCTGAACGCCGTGGAATGGACCTATGTTACACTAATGGCGGTATTAATTATTCCCTGGGATCTGGCAAGAAAGTTAATCAGAAATTCTATAATCAAACATGATACTGTGGCCGACAAAACTGTTGAAGAGGGTGTGGTTGCGTTAGAACGGGCTATGACTAAAAAATAATCAGGTCGGGCTTGAAATATTTACCTACTATGGTTGTTATATTCATAATTATATCTGTTATAATGTCAATTAGGATGTATTACAATAAAAAATTCGGCTAAATGAAAAATGTTGTCTTTTCTGAGTGGAATAATTGAGACTTTACAATATAATGTTAGGGGGACTCTCCTAAATTTTAAAACGGATTCCGGAAATCAAGTGAAAATACGGAATTGTGGATAAACAATTCAAGCATGATCCTACAAAGGAGTGAGTTCAATAGATAAAACAAAAATATATAATGAATTGATTAAGATAATTCCAAAGGATGCGGTTTTACTTGATGAACCCATGAAAAACCATACCTCCATTAAGATTGGCGGGTTGGCGGATATTATGGTAATGCCGGGCTCCATAAGGGATGTTAAATCGGTTATTGAAATTTGCAAAAAAAGTGATGTGCCGTATTTTATTATGGGCAATGGAAGTAACCTTTTGGTGAAAGATAAAGGTATGAGATGTGTGGTTGTTAAACTCGGGGACAGATTTGCAAATGTGACTATAGATGGAAATATTGTGATTGCACAAGCAGGTATTTTATTGTCAACCTTGTCTGACAAAATAGCAATGGAAAGTTTAAAAGGTTTTGAATTTGCCAACGGCATACCCGGAACCCTAGGCGGAGCCGTAACCATGAATGCAGGTGCTTACGGAGGCGAGATGAAAAATGTAGTAAAAAGCGTAAAAGTCCTAGATGTTGAAGGCAGAACAAAAAGCCTTTTGTTAGAAGAACTGGAATTCGGATACCGTACAAGTGTGATTCAGATTAGAAATTATATAGTGCTGGAAGTTGAAATGGAATTTGAAAAGGGCAATTACGGGGAAATAGTTACAATAATAAAAGATTTAGAGGAAATGAGGACCACAAAACAACCTCTGGACTTGCCCAGTTGCGGGAGCGTATTTAAAAGGCCGCCGGGACATTTTGCGGGAAAGCTGATAGAGGATAGCGGTCTGAAAGGGAAAAAAATAGGCGGAGCACAGGTGTCGGAACTCCACTGCGGGTTTATTGTGAATGCAGATAATGCCACTGCAAATGATGTTTCGGACTTGATTAAATTGGTGCAAGAAACGGTTAAATGTAAATTTGGGATACAATTGGAGACCGAGGTTAAGGTTATAGGTGAAGAATAGAATGACGTTCACATATGAGGAGAGAGGGTAAAGATGAAATTTGTGATAATTACGGGGTTATCCGGAGCGGGGAAGAGTCAAGCCATTAAATATATGGAGGATTTCGGCTTTTATTGTATAGACAATCTACCGCCTACTTTGATTCCTAAATTTGCGGAACTGTGTCACCAATCACAGGGAACATTAGACAGAGTAGCGTTAGTTATTGACATTCGTGGGGGAATGTTTTTTGACGATTTATCCAGTAGCCTAGAAAATCTGGAGAAATTGGGTTATGAGTATGAAATTTTATTTTTAGATGCCAGTGATGCAACTTTGATTAAACGCTTTAAGGAAACCAGAAGAACACACCCGTTGATGGCGGATGGCTCTATTAACGAGGGGATTGCCCTTGAAAGGGAAAAACTCAAACATTTGAAACAGAGGGCGACCAATATTATAGACACTACCAATCTTATACCGTCTCAACTTAAAGATGAACTTGAAAACATTTATGTAGAGGGTAATAAATCCGATAATTTAATTATTTCGATTATATCCTTCGGATTTAAACACGGAATACCCTTGGATGCAGATTTAGTTTTCGACGTCAGGTTTTTACCAAACCCGTTTTATGTGGAAGAATTAAGGGATTTTACAGGCAATGATGTGGGGGTCAGGGATTATGTTATGAATTCCCCTGTCAGTATAGAGTTTTCGAATAAATTAAATGACATGATAGGTTTTCTGATTCCCCATTATATAAAAGAGGGAAAAAACCGATTAGTTATTGCTATTGGCTGTACCGGGGGGAGACACAGGTCTATAACTGTTGCTCATATACTTTATAATTATCTTAGGGAAAAAGGATATAGGGTGCTTATAAATAACAGGGATGTTAATCTGTATAAGGGAAGGAAAGGGCATGGGTAATGAAATTTATTTATTGGTTAAGACCCGGGCTCAAAATTAAAAGGTGGCTGGTAGCCGGGTTAATAGGGATATCTATGGTATCTGTTTCTATATCTTATTATTTACTTAAATTTAATATAGTTAACAGCAATTTGGCCAGTGTTTTGTTAGGATTGGCAGGAGTGGGCTTGTTTTTATTTTCTCTTAGACAAGGAATTATCTCAATTTTAGATTTTGAATATTATCCCGCCACATTGACGGGAAAGAATGGCAACAACAGGCTAAACAAAAAAATATATGATAAAAAATTTTTATCCCGCGGACCTAGGATAGTAGCCATAGGCGGAGGAACGGGTCTTTCTATATTGCTCAGAGGATTAAAGCTCTTCACCTCAAATATTACAGCTATTGTGACCGTTACGGATGATGGCGGGGGTTCCGGGAAATTAAGGGAGGATCTAGGGATGTTACCGCCCGGAGATATAAGGAACTGTATACTTGCTCTGGCAGACATGGAACCGATTATGGAACAACTCCTGCAACACAGATTTAAAAATGGAGAATTGAAGGGACAAAGTTTCGGAAATTTGCTGATCGCTTCCATGAATGATATAAGCGGCAATTTTGAGGAAGCTATAAGAAAAATAAGTGATGTTTTAGCTGTGACGGGTAAGGTTTTACCTGTTACACTCAAGGATGTAACCTTATATGCTGAACTTAAAAACGGGGAGATCATCAGGGGGGAATCTAATATACCTATAAAAAGCCTAGAATTAAACAGTCCCGTAGAAAGCATATTTATTAAACCGAAGAATGCCAAGGCCATCGGCGAGGCAATAGATGCAATAGATAATGCGGATTTGGTATTATTAGGACCCGGCAGTCTGTACACCAGTGTGATTCCTAATTTGCTCGTAGGAAATATAAAGGAGAGTCTGAATAGAACAAAGGCACTCAAAATTTATGTTACCAATGTAATGACACAGCCGGGCGAAACAGACAATTATACAGTCTATGAACATGTAGATGCTCTGTTACGCCATTGGTCGGATGCCTCAATCGATTATGTTGTAGCGAACATCGGTAAAATCAGTGATGCTGTGGGCAAAAAATATGGAACAGAGGGCGCGGAAGTTATAAAGCTGACACAGGAAGATAGGGAAAAGTTGAGGGCCGAGGGCATCAAACTGATAACAGAGGATCTAATAGAAATAAAAGAGAACTATGTAAGGCATGATGCAATCAAATTATCAAAAATTATTATTGACTTGGTATTACAATGGAAAGTTGCAAACGATAGAAATCGTATAATCGATTATTTTTATATAAAAGAGATCATGAAAAGATAATTGAACAATAGCTGAACTATTGTTAAACCATCGTTAAACCATTGTTAATAAGGGGGTGATTTTATGTCGTTTTCATCCAGAACCAAAGGGGAGCTCGCACGGGTTTATTCCCAAGACCGTTGCTGCCAAATGGCAGAACTGGCAGCCTTGGTAAGGATGTGCGGCACATTGCGGTTAATAGGTGGAAAACAAAAATTAAACATAAAATTGATTACGGAAAGTCCTGCGATTGCAAGAAAATTATTCAGATTATTTAAAACATTGTTTAATATAAATATTGATGTCATGGCAAGGAAAAACCCCAGACTGGGGAAAAGAAACTATTGTTTAATGACTGTAACTGACGAAATGGGAAGCAATAATATTTTAAAAAAGACCGAAATATTGAAACAAAGGGCCAATTTCTACGATATCTCCTATGAGGCTCCAATTAAATTACTGGAAAAAAGATGTTGCAAGAGATCGTATCTGAGAGGTGCTTTTTTGGGGGGAGGTTCCATCAGTGATCCGGAAAAAACCTATCATCTGGAATTTGTCAGTCATAGTTTAATTCACGGTGAATCGTTGAGGGATTTAATCAATAGTTTTGGGCTAAAATCAAAAATAATAGAACGTAAAGAGAACTATGTTGTATATCTAAAAGAAGGAGACCAGATAGCCGATTTGTTAAATATCATGGGTGCACATAGTGCATTATTGAATCTGGAAAATATAAGAATTTATAAACAGATGAGAAACGATGTTAACCGTATTGTTAATTGCGAAACTGCCAATCTGGACAAAACCGTAAATGCATCCATTAAACAAATTGAGAACATAAAATATATAGAGGATACAATGGGATTGGGGCGTTTACCCTCGAATCTGAAGGAAATTGCACAATTGAGGTTAGAAAATCGTGATGCGAACTTAAGGGAACTGGGAAGAATGTTAAATCCGCCTATCGGTAAATCCGGTGTAAACCACAGACTCAGGAAGATAGGGGAAATAGCAAATAGTTTGAAGGAGGGCAAAAAATGAATACAAGCTTTGTTCATTTACATGTTCATACAGAATATAGCCTCCTTGACGGATTTTCAGTTATAGATAAAACGATGGATAAGGTAAAGGAACTGGGGATGGATGCCGTAGCAATTACTGACCATGGTGCTATGTTTGGCGTGGTGGATTTTTATAAGGCTGCGAAGAAGAAAGGGCTCAAACCCATAATAGGTTGTGAAATGTATACCGCGGCAAGAACAATGGAGGATAAGGACTCACAAAGGGATAAAAACCAAGGACATCTTGTATTATTGGCCAAAAACCGGGAAGGATATCAAAATTTAGTAAAGTTGGTCTCTAACGGATTTTTAAGAGGTTTTTATTACAAACCGCGGATAGATTACGAGGAACTTTCAAAGTTCAGTAAAGGGCTGATCGGCCTGAGCGGATGTTTGGCGGGGGATATCAATCGACTTTTACTCGGGGGCCAATACAAAATGGCCAAAGATTTGGCATCAAAGCTCAAAGATATATTCGAAAAAAATTGTTTTTATTTAGAACTGCAGGATCATAACACAGAAGAACAGAAAAGGGTAAACCCGCAATTAATAAAACTCAGCAAAGAATTGGACATACCCTTGGTAGCTACTAATGATGTTCATTATATAAACAAGGAAGATGCTGAAACACATGACATTTTGCTTTGTATCCAAACGGGAAAAATAAAAGAAGATACAGACCGCATGAAATTCCCTAATAATGAATTCTATCTAAAATCACCGGAGGAAATGAAACAAATTTTTGCGTCTGTTCCGGAAGCCATATCAAACACAGTGAAAATAGCAGAGCAATGTAATGTGGATTTCGATTTTAACACAATACATTTGCCGGAATACAGAGTGTCATATAGTATATCCAAATTTGATTATTTAAAGAAGATTTGTTTTGAGGGATTGAATAGACGATACAGTCCTGTAACAGAGGAGCTGAAAAATCGTCTGGATAAAGAACTCGCTGTTATTGAAAGCATGGGCTATATTGAATATTTTCTCATAGTTTGGGACTTTATCAAATATGCAAAAGACAACAAAATACCGGTAGGGCCGGGCAGGGGAAGTGCCGCCGGGAGTATTGTTGCTTATACTTTGGGCATAACAGATATTGACCCTGTTAAATATGGTCTCATTTTTGAACGATTTTTAAACCCCGAAAGAATATCCCTCCCTGACATAGATATAGATTTTTGTTATGAAAGACGGGAAGAAGTCATAGACTATGTGAAACAAAAATATGGGGAGGACAAGGTCGCACAAATAATTACCTTCGGAACCATGGCGGCAAGGGCAGCCATCAGGGATGTTGGCAGGGTAATTGATATGCCATACAGTGAAGTGGACAAGATAGCCAAACAAATTCCTCTCTCCATAGGAATGACTATAGATAAAGCCCTCGATATGAGCCCCGGGTTTAAGAAGACATATAGGGAAAATACAGAGGCAAAATATTTAATAGATATGGCAAAAAAGTTGGAGGGGCTGCCCAGGCATGCTTCCACTCATGCAGCAGGGGTAGTGATATCCAAAGAACCCCTAAAAAAACATGTACCTTTATATTTGCATGATAATAGTGTTACGACTCAGTTTGCCATGGGCACGTTGGAGGAATTGGGTTTACTCAAAATGGATTTTTTAGGACTGAGAACCTTAACTGTAATCAACGATACACTGGAACTTATCAGGGAAAATCATAATATAGATATGGATTTTACCGATTGTGACTATGAAGATAAAGGTGTATATGACTTGATAAGCAAAGGTGAGACTTTGGGGGTCTTCCAATCTGAAAGCGCCGGAATGATTCAATTTTTGAAAGAACTGAGACCTAATTGTTTTGAGGATATTATCGCGGGAATCTCCCTCTATCGTCCCGGACCGATGGATTCCATACCCAAATATATAGAAAACAAGAATAACCCACAGAACATAAGGTACATGCATGAAAGCCTAGAGCCCATATTAAACGTAACCTACGGTTGTTTGGTATATCAAGAACAGGTTATGCGGATAGTGAGGGACTTGGCGGGGTATAGCTATGGCAGATCGGACCTTGTGAGACGTGCGATGAGTAAAAAACAGATGGATATAATGGAACAAGAAAGGAAAAACTTTATATATGGAATAGTCGATGATAAAGGCGAAGTAGAGATTCCGGGATGTATAAGAAATGGTGTGCCGGAACATATAGGGAATAAATTATATGATGAAATGCTGGAGTTTGCCAACTATGCTTTTAATAAATCACATGGAGCTGCATATGCGGTGTTGGCGTATGAAACAGCCTACCTGAAGCGTTATTATAAAGTAGAATTTATGGCGGCTCTTATGACCAGTGTTATGGGCAACACATCGAAAATAGTGCAATATATTCAAGATTGCAAAAGACAGGGAATACAGGTATTGCCGCCTGACATCAATAAGAGTTTCAGTAAATTTGCAGTCGAAAACGGGAGCATAAGGTTTGCCTTAAGTGCCGTTAAAAATGTGGGTGTGGGCATGATAGACAATTTGGTTGAAATCAGGAAGAATGACGGGGATTTTATAAGCTTTTTGGATTTCTGTCAGAGGATGGAATCCAAAGATATAAACAAAAGGGCCGTGGAAGGCCTGATTAAATGTGGGGCCCTAGATTGTTTAGGCGTCAACCGTGCTCAGTTACTTTCCAGTTATGAAATGATTATTGAGGGTGTACAACAAGAAAGACGAAAAAAGATAGAAGGACAAATAGACCTTTTTCAAATAAATAATGAAATGGATGTTTCAATAAATCAATTCAATTTTCCCGACATACAAGAATTTAATGAAAAAACAAAATTAAGCATGGAAAAAGACGTTGTGGGATTTTATATCAGTGGGCATCCTTTATCGGAATTTGAAAGGGAATTAGAACATATTGTTACCATTAATAGTAGCCAACTTCTGGAAGCCGGTGATAACCCCGAGGAATCCGCATTAAAAGATGGACAATCTATAGTAGTGGGTGGAATGATTACAGAGATAAATATTAAAACCACAAGGAATAACCAAATGATGGCTTTTGTAAATCTGGAGGACTTGTTTGGAAATATAGAATGTATTATATTCCCAAAAACCTTCAAATATTATAATAATCTTATACATGAAGAAAATTTTGTTATTCTGGAGGGAACATTAAACATTAAGGAAGAAGAGCAACCTAAAGTTCTGGTTAATACAATAAATCCTCTATTGAAAATTCCGGAAAATGGGCTGAAAAACTTCGGCACCGGAAAGAGCAAAAGGTTATATATCAAAATCAAAAACAAGAGGGATTGGGATTTGATTGAAAAGACAAAACCTATTTTCAGACAGCATAGCGGTAAAACACCCATAATAATATATATAGAAGAAAGTGAAGAAAGACTCAGGGCCGATAGGGAACTATGGGTTAAACCGGACGACGAATTAATAAACAAATTACTTAATTTTTTTGGGGCCGGAAATGTAAAAGTAGTTTAATTTTAAAATATTACTGTATAACAAAGAGTGCTGGTATATGTTATAATACGAAATAAAATGGAATTATTTATATCATACCGGAATTGCCGAAGGAGGCCTGGCAAATGTGGATAGTTATATATATATCTAATACACACCAACATGCGGACGATGTGAAGGAGGTATTAACGGCGGAAGGCTTCTTAGTAAAAATTAAACCAATTAATGAAAACGATAAAAAAGGAGCTTGTGAAATTTTAGTACCCAGAACGGAGGCAGAAGAATGTCACTCGGCCTTGTTCAGTCTCGGGCTCTAACATAAATGCGAGGGGGGTCAGGTTTTGGAAAAAATAGCTGTGCTGACCAGTGGCGGGGATGCACCCGGAATGAATGCAGCAATACGAGCAGTTGTAAGGAGTAGTATCTATAATAATGTCAGGGTTTTATCTGTAAAGGACGGTTTTACCGGTTTAATCAACGCACAGATTGAAGAGATGAACCTGTCTTCTGTAGCAGATATTATTCACAGGGGTGGAACTATTTTAAAAACAACCAGAAGCGAAGAATTTAAAACTGAAGAGGGCCAAAGAAAGGCCATGAATGTAATCAAGGTTTTGGGTATAGACGGAATAGCGATAATTGGCGGGGGCGGTTCCCTTAAGGGAGCAAAAGTTTTGAATTCTTTGGGCATACCTACAATCGGTATTCCCGGAACCATAGATAACGATTTGGGGTATACCGATTATACAATCGGCTTTGATACTTCGGTTAATACGGTGGTGGATGCTATAAGTAAAATAAGGGAGACCTCAATATCCCATGGAAGAGCCAATATTATTGAGGTTATGGGCCGTGACTGCGGAAATATAGCCCTGTTTGCCGGGCTTGCCAGTGGAGCGGAAAGTATTATCTTACCGGAGATGGAATTCAGTATTGATGAGGTATGCAGAAAACTTTTGAGGGGAAGAAATAGGGGCAAGTTGCACAGTATAATTATATTGACCGAAGGTGTTGGAGACCCTATTAAAATAAGTAATGAGATTAAGGAAAAAACGGGCATTGAAACAAGGGCTACTATATTAGGTCATATTCAAAGGGGAGGTAGCCCGACGGCTTTTGACAGAATCCTAGCCAGCAAAATGGGAGCAAAGGCTGTGGAATTATTAATACAGGGAGCTGCAAACAGAGCGATAGGGATGCAGGGCAAGGATATTATGGATATGGATTTAGACAAGGCTTTGAGCATCG
Source organism: Clostridia bacterium (assembly GCA_035647935.1). Taxonomy (GTDB): domain Bacteria; phylum Bacillota; class Clostridia; order Peptostreptococcales; family Natronincolaceae; genus JAAZJW01. Next base: position 12,595 of record DASRMN010000306.1, read on the forward strand.
AGGGTGCTTTTGACATAGATAGCTATGAATTAGCAAATGTATTATCTATTTGATTAATATGTCGGTCAGTCGGGGGTGTTTGGATGAAAAAGACAAAAATTATATGTACTATCGGTCCCGCCAGTGAATCAAGAGATATATTTGAACAGCTTGCAATAAATGGATTGGATGTTGCCAGACTCAATTTTTCGCATGGGGACCATGAAGAACATGAGCGGAGAATAAACACAATAAAGGAAGTAAGATGGGAATTAAATAAATCCATAGCTATTTTGTTGGATACCAAGGGTTCAGAAATCAGGACCGGGGAATTTAAAGATGGTGAGGTAGAACTCGAAGAGGGACAAAACTTTACAATTACTACGAGGGATGTATTGGGGGATAATACAATATGCAATATAAGTTATGAGGGACTTCCTAAGGATGTGAAGATAGGAACCACTATTTTAATAGATGACGGATTGGTAGGACTCCGGGTTAAGAGAATAATCGACAATACGGATATTGAATGTGTAGTCGAAAATGGAGGGGTCATATCAAATCACAAAGGTGTCAATGTCCCCAATGTAAAACTTAATTTACCCTCTATTACCGAAAAAGATAGACTTGATATCGAATTCGGTATAAAAAAGGATGTGGATTTTATTGCTGCCTCTTTTGTCAGAAAAGCGTCTGATGTCTTGGCTATTAGAGAAGTCTTGGAAAAGAACAATATATACCATATTCAGGTTATTTCTAAAATTGAAAATCAGGAAGGTTTAGACAACATAGATGAAATTATCAGGGTGTCTGATGGAATAATGATAGCAAGGGGCGATTTAGGAGTGGAAATTTCCACTGAGGAAATTCCGTTAGCACAAAAAGAATTGATCAGAAAATGTAACAAAGCCGGCAAACCTGTTATCACGGCAACCCAAATGTTAGATTCCATGATAAGAAATCCGAGACCAACTCGTGCAGAGGCAACAGATGTTGCAAATGCTATATTTGATGGCACCGATGCTATTATGCTGTCGGGGGAAACTGCTATGGGCAAATACCCTGTGGAGGCAGTAAAAATTATGAGTGACATTGCCAAACGCACAGAAAAAGCAATTGATTATGGAGGTTTACTGGAAGCCAAATCTATAGAGAGGGAAAGACTGGTAACGGATGCTATTAGCCATGCAACATGCAGAATAGCTGCAGATTTGGGTGCATCTGCTATTTTAACAGCCACATCTACAGGGTTTACAGCCAGAATGGTGTCCAAATTCAGACCCGCAGAAACAATTGTTGCAGCCGTAACAGATGAACGTGTCAGGAGAAGGCTGGCCTTAAGTTGGGGTGTGAATGCTGTATTAACCAAACGGCTCCATTCTACCGACGATGTAATAGCCGTATCTGTAGATAAGGCTCTGGAAGCCGGACTTATTAATAATGGTGATCTTGTAGTTATTACAGCGGGGGTACCTGTGGGAGCATCGGGTACCACAAATTTAATTAAGGTCCACACCGTAGGTGAGATTATTTTATTCGGAACAGCAATAGGAAGTGAATCTATTACAGGAAAGGTCGTCATTGTAGTTGACAGTGATGATTATGATAAGGTAGAAGAGGGAGATATTCTGGTGACAAAATTTACCGATAAAGAACTGGTCCCGCTCATGAAAAAGGCATCCGCTATAATTACGGAAGAGGGCGGATTAACGAGTCATGGGGCCATCGTGGGGTTAAATTTACACAAAACAACATTGGTCGGTGCGTATATGGCGACCAAAAAGTTAAATGACGGAGAGATAATTACAATAGACGCCAAAGGGGGATTAGTCTACAGAGGCAAAACCAGAGTATTTTAAGACAACCCGAGTACAGGGAATATGGAAACCCAGTCCTATTTTTTGTCATCCCGAGACGGACAGAAAAAATTTGGCCCTACTTTTTGTCATCCTGAGACGGACAGAATATGCTTGACCCACGAAGGATCTGCATTTTAGGAGTGAAAAAATGTTATTCAGATTAATTTTGTTATTTACTTTGCTACCCTTTATAGATTTTGCCATTTTACTTAAAATAGGCAGTCACATAGGTTTTAAATATACCTTGGCAATTGTAATTGTAACGGGTTTTATAGGGGCCTATCTTACTAAAAGGGAAGGCAGACATATTATTGCAAGAATAAAATACGATATAAGCCGGGGAAGGATGCCCGCAGATGAACTTTTGGGTGGGCTATGTGTGGTCGTAGGGGGAGCTTTTTTATTAGCTCCCGGAATAATAACGGATGTCCTAGGGTTATTTTTGGTTCTGCCGATTACCAGAAACCCGTTTATTAACGCCATAAAAAATAGGTTTAGGAGAATGCTGACCGAAGGAAACATATGGTTTTACTTTGGAAGATAACACAAGACTTAGTTTAGGCGGTTACTCCATTTCCGGGTTGATATAGGTCGGCATGGTAAAATCATAATCCTGCAGTTGCCCTTTATTAGAACCTGTAAGAACGGGTTCTAATTCTATTTTAATATCAACCGAGTTTATATTTTCAAGGGACATAAAAGTAAATACAATTCCGTCAACCATCATTTTATGTCGGCTCGGATTATGTTCATAGGTTTTTATAAAATCCTCATTAAAAGTTAAAGTAAGTATTT
>DASRMN010000307.1:0-4690 GCA_035647935.1 Clostridia bacterium
GGACGAACCTGGTGGGACAAGGGGCGGGAATTCTGTCCCAACAAGTTTTGTCTTATCTATAAGCAAGGTTGCAGAGGGGGGACAGAACTTCCGTCCCCTTGTTCTGCCCGATTTTCAACTTCCGACATGGTAGGGGTGGACCTGTGTGTCCGCCCATCAATTATAATCGGCTTTATTTGTTGAAAATTTTTAAAAATTTGCGAGATAAAAGAAGGGAAATCGAAAAATATGGAGAATATGAAAATAGAACTAGTAAATTAGAAGGATAAAACTTATGGCCGTATATTAAAAACAGAAAAAAGGTATACGAAAAATAAGTTGACAAAATGATGAAAGGGTGAAACGTGGATGCAAGTGACAGACGTAAGAATACGTAAAATAACCACTGAAGGCAAGATGAAGGCTATCGTTTCAGTAACTTTTGATGATGAATTTGTCGTTCATGATATTAAAATTATCGAAGGTCAAAATGGTTTATTCATTGCGATGCCAAGTCGAAAAATGGGTGAGGGGGATTTTAGAGATATAGCTCATCCGATAAATTCAGAGACCAGAAATAAAATCCAAGATGCTATTTTTGCCCAATACGAAAAAATGAATGAATTGGAAAGAGAAGCGGCGGAAGCCAAGGAGGCAGAAGCCGAAGAAGCGGAAATTGAAGAAGCAGAGGACGAGGAAACAGAGATTGAAGAGGTGGAAGAAGAGGTAGAGGCCGAAGGGGTAGAAGATGAAATAATTGAATAATACCATATTACAGGGAGGTCAAACAGCCTCCTTATTTTATGTCCTATACTAGAAACGGGAAGCGAGAGGCGGGAGGCGGGAATCTTTGCATGTGGGAATTTCATGGCACAATTGTTTGAGGGGGGTTCATTATTTGTGTGAAATGTAATAAACTATTATTGAGAGTATAATGAAAACATATGATGTTTTCTTAATATAGATATTGGGGTGAAGTAGACATGAGGTTAAAAGCAATTGTTTTGGCTGCAGGAGAAGGCACAAGAATGAAATCTAAGTTGCCGAAGGTGCTTCATAAGGTTTGCGGGCAGACTATGCTTAAACATGTTGTAGATATAGCAAATAATTCCGATGTGGAAGAATGTATCGTGGTGGTCGGCTATGAGGCGGAAAAAATAAAGGAAAGCTTGTCTTCGGAAACAAAAACCGTACTTCAGGAGAAACAGTTAGGGACAGGTCATGCGGTGATGATGGCGTATGATAACATTAACAAGGAAGATATGATACTGGTATTATACGGGGATGCCCCATTAATCACGGAAAAAACCTTAGAGGATATGGTTGACTATCATAGTAAGGGAAATTTCAAGGCTACCGTACTCACGGCAGATTTGCCGAACCCTGAGGGTTATGGAAGGATTATAAGGGATAAGGAAAACCGATTACAAAAAATAGTGGAAGAAAAGGATGCTTCGGAAAAGGAAAAATCCATAACAGAGATCAATTCGGGCATATATTGTTTCGACGGTAGGACCCTGAAGGACGCACTCCCGAAACTCAGAAACAATAATTCTCAGAAAGAATATTACTTAACGGATGTATTGCCGATTATCCGCGATATGGGTTTTAAAGTGGGATTATACAAGGTTCAAGATTATGAAGAAATTATGGCTGTAAATTCCAGAGAACAGTTAGCAGAGGTAGAAGCCATAATGAGAAAAAGAATAGCTAAAAAACATATGGAAAACGGTGTGACTATAATTAATCCCGCACACACATATATAGAGAAAACTGTTACAATAGGTATGGATACCGTTATACATGCAGGGGTCATGTTAACAGGCAGTACAACAATAGGGGAAGACTGCATTATCGGACAAAACAGCCGCATAGAAAACAGTATCATAGGCAATGGGGCGGAGATACAAAGTTCTACAATTATCAACAGCAATGTAGGGGACGGAACAACCGTAGGACCTTATGCCCATTTACGCCCAAACAGTGATGTGGGTAAACATGTTAAAATCGGTGGTTTTGTAGAAGTTAAAAATTCAAAAGTAGATGATTATTCTAAGGCCTCTCATCTGTCCTATATCGGGGACGCGGATGTAGGCAGGAATGTAAATATCGGTTGTGGGGTTGTTTTTGTTAATTATGACGGTAAAAATAAAAGCAGGTCCATAATAGAGGATAATACCTTTATAGGTAGTAATGTAAACTTAGTTGCTCCTGTGGTTGTCAGGGAGAACGGATATATAGCCTGCGGTTCTACTATTACTTCAGAGGTGCCCGGAGGCGCTTTGGCGATAGCAAGGGCGCGTCAGGAAAATAAAGAGGGTTGGGTAGACAAAAAAGGGCTATTAAAAGAATAAGCTAATTTTATATAACCAAGGAGGAAAGTTTAAAATGAGCATGAGCGAAGTTAAAATATTTACCGGCAATGCCAACCTGATATTGGCACGAAATATTTCGGATGCAATAGGCATACCCCTGGGAAAAGTAAAGGTATCGACCTTCAGCGACGGGGAAATTTCTGTGAATATTGAGGAAAGTGTAAGGGGCAAGGATGTTTTTGTCGTTCAGCCCACGAGTCCACCGGTAAATGACAACTTAATGGAATTATTGATTTTAATAGATGCATTTAAAAGAGCCTCTGCGGGAAGGGTAACGGCTGTAATCCCCTATTATGGCTATGCACGTCAAGATCGGAAGGCCAAAGCCAGGGATCCCATTACCGCAAAATTAGTAGCGGATATATTGACATCAGCCGGTGCGGACAGGATTTTAGCCATGGATTTACATGCCGCTCAAATTCAGGGATATTTTGATATTCCCGTGGATCATCTTCTGGGTGTTCCGATACTGGCGAGGTATTTTATGGAGAAAGCTGTGGAAGATGTTGTGGTGGTTTCGCCGGATCTGGGCAGTGTGACAAGGGCAAGGAATTTTGCAAACTTGTTGGATACTTCCATTGCCATTATCGATAAAAGAAGACCGCATACAAATGAAGCGGAAGTAATGAATGTAATAGGATGCATAAAGGATAAAAACGTAATTTTGGTTGATGACATAATTGATACCGCCGGAACGGTGGTGCAGGGCGCCAATGCACTAAAGGAATTAGGTGCCAAGGATGTATATGCCTGTTGCACTCATCCCGTGCTTTCTGGACCTGCTATAGGGCGGATCCAAAATTCCGCGATCAAGGAACTTGTTGTTACAGACACTATTCTCTTGCCCGAAGGGAAAATGATTGACAAAATCAGAGTCATGTCCGTAGCGCCGATATTTGCGGAAGCAATTCGAAGGATTTATAAAAACATTTCTGTAAGTAAATTATTTGATTAATCAGGGGTCGGTTGGTCAGGGGTCAGTTGGCCAGTTGGTCGGTTGGCTAGTTGTAGGGGCGACCTTCGGTCGCCCGCTTGGGAATCAATCCATGAAACACATAGAAGGTGAAAAGAATGCATATAATAGTTGGGCTTGGGAACCCGGGGAAAAAATATGAAGCCACAAGGCATAATGTGGGGTTTGAAACAATAGACCTGTTGGCAAAAAGAAACAATATAAACATAAAACAATTAAAACACAGAGCGTTGTATGGGGAAGGCCGCATCAACGAAAAAAGGGTGATGCTCGTAAAACCCCAAACATTTATGAACCTAAGCGGACAGAGTCTCTTGGATATAATCCAATTTTACAAAATAGGTACCGAGAACATTGTAGTGGTCTATGACGATGTAGATATAGAACTAGGTTCCATCAGGATAAGGGAAAAAGGAAGTTCCGGAAGCCATAAGGGAATGAAATCAATTATATATCAGATACAAACGGACGAATTCCCCAGGGTCAGAATAGGTATCGGCGGACCACAATTCGAGGATTTATCGGATTATGTTCTCAGCAAATTTCAAAAGGAAGAGATACCCTTAATACTCGAATCCATAGAAAAAGCCGCCCTAGCATGTGAAACCATAGTCACAGACGGGGTTCTTTCGGCGATGAATAAATATAACGGTTGAAGGCAAAACATATTTGTGGTTGTGGAGGGAAGGAAAGTACGGGACAAGGGGGACCGTCAGACTGTATGAAAAAGCACTTTTCTTACTTATTGTCATCCTGAGACGTACAGAATAAACCCTCCCGCGAAGGATCCCTAAAGGATGAGATCCTTCGTGAGCACCGTTTATACTGTCCATCTCAGGACGACTTCATCGGATTCTTCGTAAGTACCGTTAATACTGCCAGTCTCAGAATGACACAAAGCTGAAATCCGGAATGACAATTTTCACACAGTCTCCCGTCCCCTAGTCCCTAAGCATGTTCGAAAATGTGCATTGATAGAGGATGGACAGGGTCGTCCATCCCTACAAAAACATTCCTTGATGGTTTCGTAGGGGCAGACGACCCTGTCTGCCCTCTTATGCCGCAAGCGGGCGGTCAAAGACCGCCCCTACCATCTTTTAAATATTTATGTATTACAATGTGAACCGCTTTTGAAATTTTGCCATGGTTTCCAACGACATGCCTGTCCAGCGGTAGTGTGTCAGGGGGGACATCAGACCGTGTGAAAATTGTCATCCTGAGCGAAGCGAAGGATCTCAAATGGTTTAAAAACGAGATTCTTCGTTACACTCAGAATGACAAAAAGTAAAAAAGGTGCTTTTTCACACAGTCTGACGTTCCGCTTGACACACAATATAAAATGAAAAACGATTCATATGCCTTA